>NZ_BAAGXJ010000002.1:0-112522 GCF_054779895.1 Microbacterium lacusdiani
TCGACCACACACCGCCTGCGGCGGCCGACCCCCGATCAGCCGGGTGTCACCAACCTCATGACCGAGTACATCTAGGTAGGGCGATGGGTCAGTCGAACAGGGGCCGCTGCACGTGGAACGTGAACGCCTCGCCGACGACCTCGGGCGACACCTCCGCGATGGACGCCGGGTTCCACTTCGGCGAGCGGTCCTTGTCGACCAGCTGCGCCCGGATGCCCTCGGGCATGTCCGGCTGCGTCGCCATGAACCACGAGACGAGCGCGAACTCCTGCTCGAGCGCCGGGCGCAGCCCGCGGAGCGCGCGGGCGGAGCGCACCGCGCCCAGCGTCACGACGAGCGCGACGGGCGACCGCTCCGCGAGGGCCTCCAGTGCGAGCGCGGGGCTGACGGGCTCACCCTCTCCGACGCCCCGGTCGCGCAGCGACTGCAGGCGCTCGACGATCTCGGGGAGGGTGTCGGCCGCGAATGCCTCGTCGATCCACTCCCGCGCCCGCTCGATCGGCCCGGCCTCGAGGGTCTCGTCGAACAGCAGCACCAGCTCGGTCGGCGTCGAGGGATCGGCGCGGGTCGTCAGCGCCTCATGCAGCGACGGCAGGTTCTCGGCGGGCACGAAGTGGTCCGCGAGACCCGCGTGGATCGCGTCCGCGGGCCCCATGACGGTGCTGGTCAGGGCTAGGAACTCGCCGAGGCGACCCGGCGCGCGGCCCAGCAGCCAGGATCCGCCGACGTCGGGCGTGAATCCGATCCGGGTCTCGGGCATCGCGAGCTTGGAGGTCTCGGTCACGATCCGGATGTCCGCGTGCCCGGCGATCCCGATCCCGCCGCCCATCGTGACGCCGTCCGCGAAGGCCACGACCGGCTTCGGGTACTCGTCGATCGCCGCGTTCATGGCGTACTCGTCGCGGAAGAAGCGCTCGGCCTCCGCCAGATCCCCCTGCACGATCGCCGAGTGCAGGCGCCGCACGTCTCCGCCCGCGCAGAAGCCCCGGTCCCCCGCCGCGTCGAACAGCACGACCTGCACGTCGGAGTCGTCCCGCCACGCGTCGAGGACGCCGTGGATGGCATGGATCATGCCGAGGTCGAGGGCGTTGATGGCCTCCGGGCGGTTGAGCGTGATGGTGCCGAGCCCGCCCTCGCGGTGGGCGAGGACACGGGGGTCGGAG
This sequence comes from Microbacterium lacusdiani, assembly GCF_054779895.1. Taxonomy (NCBI): domain Bacteria; kingdom Bacillati; phylum Actinomycetota; class Actinomycetes; order Micrococcales; family Microbacteriaceae; genus Microbacterium; species Microbacterium lacusdiani. Next base: position 1,164 of record NZ_BAAGXJ010000002.1, read on the forward strand.
GTCTCGAAGCTCACGCGCCCCACGTTACCCCCGGCCCGTCGGCGCGCCCGGGACCGGTGCGCCCACGAGGCCCGGGGGACCGGGTCACGACCCCCAGGATGGCGGGGATTCCGCGGCGGATCGGCGCATCCTCCTCTCCCGAATGCGGGGGATCGGCCCGATCTCCGTCAAGATAGGGGGAACCTGTTCACGCACAAGGGGGAGCGGATGACCGAAGGCAAGGTCCTGGAGTTCCGCGGGGTCACCAAGCTCTTCGGAGACATCACCGCCGTATCGGACTTCACCGCGCGCGTCGAGCCGGGAGCCGTGACCGGCTTCGTCGGCCCGAACGGCGCCGGCAAGTCGACGACGCTGCGCATCCTGCTGGGCGAGATCCGCCCGACGCAGGGCGCGGCCCTGATCGGCGGCGTGCCGTACGCGCGCCTGTCGCAGCCCCGCCGCGAGGTCGGCGCGGTGCTCGAGAACGTCCAGTACCGGCCGCGCCGCACCGCGACGCGGCACCTCCACGCCGCGGCCCGCCAGGTGGGCATCCCCGCGACCCGTGTCGCCGAGGTCCTCGACATCGTCGGCCTCACCGGTGCCGCGGACATGCGCATCGGCGGGTTCTCGTTCGGCATGCGTCAGCGACTGGGCGTCGCCGAGGCGCTGCTGGGCGACCCCGGCGTGCTGATCTTCGACGAGCCCGCCAACGGACTCGACCCCGAGGGCATCCGCTGGATCCGCCTGCTGATGCGCCGCCTGGCCGACGAGGGCCGCACGGTGCTGATGTCGTCGCACGTCCTCAGCGAGGTCGAGCAGGTCGCCGACGACATCCTGATCATCTCCCAGGGCCGCCTGCTGTTCAGCGGCGGCATCGAGAAGCTGGCCGACATCGACGCCGCCGTGACGGTGGACTCGCCCGACCGGGCCAGCCTGAGCGAGGCGCTGCGCTCGCGCGGCATCGACTTCGAGCTGAAGCGCGCCGGCTTCACCGTGCCGGCCGCGACCACGGCGCAGATCGGCGGGATCGCGGCCGAGGCGGGCATCCCGCTCTCGACGCTGCAGCTGAAGCAGCACACCCTCGAGGACGTGTACATCCGGATCATCGACGGCACCTGGACCGCGCCCGCCGAGACCACGACTCCTGCGGCAAGCGAGCCGACGGACGTCGCGGAGGCTCCGGTCGCCCCGGCGCCCGCGGCCGAGCCGCCCGCCGTCGACGAGGCGGGCGCACAGGTCGAGCCCGTGGACGAGCTGTTCGCCCCCGCCACGGCCGACTCGGAGGTCGCGGTCGACGAGCAGCCGCTCACGGACGAGGACAACGAAGCCGAGGGCGCGCCCGCCGACGCCGCTCCCGCCGCATCTGCCCTGCATGGCGACCCGCTGGCGTTCCTGCGCCTGCCGCTCCCCGAGGTCGAGAAGGACGTCGTGGCCGGCGAGGCCGAGCTGATCGCCGCCTCCCTGCCCGGCGAGCAGCCGACGCCCGGCTGGCTCCCGACGCCGTCGGAGGACGAGATCCCGCACCCCGCCGCGGAGGACGCGGACGACCCGGACCCCATCGAGACCGCCGACACGGTCATCGACCTGCCGGACGACCAGGACTTCGACAGCCTGCTGGCGCCCGGCGACGAGGCGCAGACGGCCGAGGACGAACTCTACGGCACGGGCGCCCCCGCCGAGCGCGAGGACGTGCCCGGCGACGTGTTCGACTCCTTCCTCGCGGCCTTCCGCCGCGAGGGCGACGCGGACGACCAGGACGACGCGTCGGCCGGCGCCGAGACGCAGGACGTGCTCGAGTCGATCGCCGCGACCGAGTCGGACTCCCCCGCGCCCTATGACACGCCCACCCAGGCGTACGACGTCATCGCCGCGATCCGCGCCGAGGCGGCCGAGGCCGAGGCGGCCGCCTCGGAGGGCGGCGAGGACCAGGGCGAGAGCGAGCACCACGAGCATTCGCACGAGGACCACGAGCACCCGCACCACGAGCACCACGGCTGAGCCCCGGTCGGGGCGCGCCGGGGCTACGCCTCGGCGTCGTCGTCCAGCTGAAGGGCCTGCGCGAGCTTGAGACCGTGACGGGTCGAGAGGATCAGGCGCGAGAAGCGCTCGTCGCCCTCGAGGTCGATGACCACGCCTGGACGGCCGTGGCGCACCGCCACGAAGTCCCTGCCCTGCGCCGAGCGCCACGTGCCGATCGACAGCAGCCGCGGCAGGTGGGTGCCGGGGGCGCGCACGCCGCGGATCCACGTCGTCGGCTCGTCCGTGAGCTGCAGCTTCGCGATCGACGCGCGGTCGATCCGGATGTCTTCACGCTGGGCGGCGAGCACGCGCTCCGTGCGCGTGAGCACGATCTCCAGCTGCGCCTGGTCGAGCAGCAGGGTCACCATGGCTCCATCCTGCCAGGCGCGCCGCCCGCCTCCAGGCGCCGCGCCTCACAGGATGATGACGATCGGCATCCCAGCCCCGGCCCTCGCACGCGGTGCGAGACTGAAGCGGTGACGCTGCTCGATCCCCCACCCGTCGCCGGCTCGGACGCCTCCGCACTCGCGGCCGCGCTCGGTCGCGCCGAGCACAGCGCGCGGATCGACGCCGCCGACGCCGAGGCGCTGCTCGGGGCGACGGACGAGGCTCTGGACCGCCTGCTGGCCGCCGCGGCGCGCGTGCGCGACGCCGGCCTGGAGCGGATCGGGCGGCCGGGCGTCATGACGTACTCGCGCAAGGTCTTCATCCCGCTCACCACCCTGTGCCGCGACCGCTGCCACTACTGCGTGTTCGTCGACACCCCCGGTCAGCTGCTGCGGCAGCGCAAGCCCGAGTACATGTCGCGCGAGCAGGTGCTCGCCGTCGCCCGGCAGGGGCAGGCCCTCGGCTGCAAGGAGGCGCTGCTCACGCTCGGCGACCGCCCCGAGGAGCGCTGGCCCGAGGCGCGCGCGTGGCTGGACCGGCACGGCTACGGATCCACGCTCGAGTACGTCGCCGACATGGCGCGGGCCATCACCGCCGAGACCGGCCTGCTCCCCCACCTGAACCCCGGCATCATGACGCCGGGCGAGCTGGCGATGCTGCGTCCCGTCGCGCCGTCCATGGGCGTGATGCTCGAGACGACCTCCCGCCGGCTCTACGAGGAGCCCGGGCAGGTGCACTACGGGTCGCCGGACAAGGACCCGGACGTGCGGCTGCGGCTGCTGGACGACGCCGGAGCGGCGCGCATCCCGTTCACGAGCGGGATCCTGGTCGGCATCGGCGAGACCCTGCGCGACCGCGCGGAGTCCCTCGTGGCCCTGCGGGACGCGCACGCGCGCCACGGCCATCTGCAGGAGATCATCGTGCAGAACTTCCGCGCGAAGCCCCGCACGGCCATGCAGGGTGCGCCCGACGCCGACCTGCGCGAGTACGTGGCCGCCGTGGCGGTCGCCCGGCTGGTGATGGGGCCCGGCATGCGCATCCAGGTGCCGCCGAACCTCTCCGACCCGCAGGAGCTCGACCTCCTGGTGCGCGCGGGCGCCGACGACTGGGGCGGCGTCTCGCCGCTCACGGCCGACCACGTCAACCCGGAGCGCCCCTGGCCGCATCTCGACGACCTCGCGGCCGCCACGGCGGAGTCGGGCTTCACGCTGCGCGAGCGCCTCACGGCCCACCCGCCGTATGTCGCGGACGAGTGGCTAGACCCCGCCATCCGCCCCGCCACCTACGCGCTCGCGGGCCCGGACGGCCTCGCGCGCGTGGGCGCCGACGGCGGCGTGGTCCGTCCGGAGCCGCGGGCCATGGTCGACGCGTCGGCGCGAAGCGCCGCGCGCGCGTTCGAGACCCTGCTGAACCGCGCCGCCTCCGAGCCGTCCACGCTGGACGACGCGGAATGGGAGGCGCTGCTCCGAGCCGAGGGGGCCGACGCCGACGCCCTCGCCGCGACCGCCGATGACGTGCGGCGGTACACGGTCGGCGAGGCGCTGACCATCGTGGCGAACCGCAACGTCGCCTCCACGGGCTTCCGCCGGCGCCGGACCGGCGAGCCCGACACGTACGACCTGGACGCCCTCGCCGAGATCGCGCGCGACGCCGCGGACCTGGGCCTGACCGAGATCTGCGTCCAGGGCCTCGTCGCCCCGAGCGAGGACGCCGAGTCGTATCTCGACATCGCCCGGACGATCAAGCATGCCGCTCCGGGCATGCACCTGCACGCGTACCGCCCGCAGGACGTCGCGGACCTCGCGGACCGCTCCGGACGGGGCCTCGCCGGCGCCCTCGCGGCGATGCGCGAGAGCGGCGTGGACACCGTTCCCGGAACGGGAGTCAAGGTGCTCAGCGAGCGGGTCCGCCGGCTGGTCGCGCCCGGGGACCTGGAGATCGACCGGTGGCGCGAGAACATCGTGGCGGCGCACGAGGCGGGCTTCCGCTCCACCTCGGTCCTGTTCTACGGGCACGTCGAGACCGCAGCCGAGCGCATCGCCCACCTGCGCGAGCTGGCGGACATCCAGTCGCGCACACGCGGCTTCACCGAGTTCGTGCCGATCCCGCTCCCCGAGCCCCTGGGCGGCGGCGTGCCGCTCGTACCGGGTCGGCGCCCGCTGGACGAGCACCGCGCGATGGCGGCCGTCTCGCGCCTGCTGCTGTCGGGCGCGATCCCGCACATCCAGATCCCGTGGACGCGTCACGGCGTCCCGACGTCGATCGAGCTGCTGCGCTCGGGCGGCGACGACCTCGGCGGCACGCTGCTCGACGGGCGCGTGCTGCCCGGGGCGGGCGTGGAGCGCGGTCTCGAGCTGCCGCTCGCCGAGGCGCGCCGCATCGCCGCCGGGCTGTTCCGGCCGTTCCGGCAGCGGTCCACGACCTACGGCGACGTGGGGGCGCGGCCGTGACGGAGCGCGTCGGGACCGTCATCGTCGGCGCCGGATTCGCCGGGATCGCCGCGGCGCTCGCGCTGCGCTCCGCCGGGGTCACCGACTTCGTCATCCTCGAGCGAGCGCATGCCGTCGGCGGCACATGGCGCGACAACACGTACCCGGGCGTCGCGTGCGACGTGCCCGCGCACCTGTACGGGCTGAGCAGCCACCCCTGGCCGCACTGGTCGCGCACCTTCGCACCGGGCGGCGAGATCCGCGCCTACCTCGAGCACGTGGTCCGCGCGGAGGGCCTCGACCGCCACCTCCGCCTGGGCGCAGAGCTCACGGCCGCCCACTGGGACGGCACGGGGTGGATGGTCTCGCTCACTCGTTCGTCGAGCGAGCGAAGCGAGTCGAAACGGAGCAACCTGCCTCAGGCGGTTTCCTCCGTTTCGACTCGGTCGCAAGCTCCCTCGCTCAACGAACAGCTCTCCTGCGAGCACCTGATCCTCGCGTGCGGGCGGCTCACCGAGCCCGCGCTGCCGGACGTGCCGGGGCTCGGGTCCTTCCCCGGGCCGGCGTTCCACTCGGCGCGTTGGGACGATGCCGCGCCCATCGAGGGCGCGCGCGTCGCCGTGGTGGGCACCGGCGCGAGCGCGATCCAGCTGGTTCCCCAGCTCGCGCGCCGCGGCGCGCGGGTGACGCTGTTCCAGCGCACCCCGGCCTGGATCGTGCCCCGCGGCGACCGCCCGTACGGGGAGGACGAGCGCGACCGCTGGGCCGGCGATCCGGCGGCGCTCGGCTCGCTGCGCGCACAGCTCCACGCCGAGGGCGAGGCGCGGTTCGCCTCCCGCTCCGGAGACGCGACCGCGGCGGCGGCCGCGCGTGAGCAGGCGCTCGCCCACCTCGCGGCGCAGGTGCCGGATCCCGCGCTGCGGGCCGCTCTCACCCCGGACTACGCGTTCGGCTGCAAGCGCGTGCTGCTGAGCGACGACTTCTACCCCGCGCTCGCCTCGGGGTCCGTGACGCTCGAGCCGTCGGCGCTGACCCGCGTCGACCGCGGCACGCTCGTCGCGGCGAGCGGCGCCCGGTACGAGGCCGACGTGCTCGTGCTCGCCACGGGCTTCGAGGCGGCGCGGCAGCCGTACGCCCATCGCGTCACCGGCGAGAGCGGCCTGACGCTCGACCAGCACTGGTCGGGCGGGATGACCGCGGTGGGCTCGACCCTGGTGACCGGCTTCCCGAACCTGTTCGTGCTCAACGGCCCCAACGCGTCGCTCGGCCACAACTCCGCCGTGCTGATCATGGAGGAGCAGGCGCGCTTCGCCGCGGAGCTCATCGCCGCGGGGCGCGAGGTGCGGGTCAGCGCCGAGGCGGAGGCCGCGCACACCGCCGAGATCGCCGCCCGCGCCGCCGGGACCCCGTGGCTCGACGGTGGATGCCGCAATTGGTATACGGACGCCCGCTCGGGCCGCCTGACCCTGCTGTGGCCCGGCACCGTCGCCGACTTCCGCGCCCGCCTCGACCGCGTGCGCGCGGCGCTGAACGATCCCGCCCTGATCCCCTGACGAAGGAGTCTCATGACCATCCCGATGCGCTTCGGCTACAAGGCCTCGTCCGAGCAGTTCGGTCCGCGCGAGCTCCTGGACTACGCGGTTCTCGCCGAGGAGATGGGCTTCGACTCGGTGTTCCTCTCCGACCACCTGCAGCCGTGGATGCACGACGGCGGACACGCGCCCGCGGCGCTGCCGTGGCTCGGCGCGGCGGGCGAGCGCACGAGCCGCGTGCTGCTCGGCACCTCGGTCCTGACCCCGACGTTCCGTTACCACCCGGGCGTCGTCGCGCAGGCGTTCGGCACGCTCGGCGCCATGCACCCGGGCCGCATGATCCTGGGCGTCGGCACGGGCGAGGCGCTCAACGAGGTCACGCTCGGCCTCGACTGGCCCGAGTCTCCCGAGCGCTTCCAGCGCATGAAGGAGGCGATCACGCTCATCCGCCGGCTGTGGACCGAGGAGCGCGTGACGTTCGAGGGAACGTACTACTCGACCAGCAACGCCACGATCTACGACCGTCCCGAGACGCAGGTGCCGATCTACATCGGGGCGTCCGGCCCGGCCGCGACCCGCCTGGCGGGCCGCATGGCCGACGGATGGATCACCACGAGCGGCAAGGACCCGGCGCTCTACACCGACACCCTGCTGCCCGCGTTCGAGGAGGGCATCCAGAAGGGCGGGCGCGAGGGCGCCGACGTCGACACGCTCATCGAGGTGAAGGTGTCGTTCCGGCCCGACCTCGAGAAGGCGAAGGAGAACACGCGCTTCTGGGCGCCGCTCGCCCTGAAGCCCGAGGAGAAGACCGGGATCCACGACCCGATCGAGATGCAGCGCCGCGCCGAGGAGCTCCCGATCGAACGCGCGGCCTCCCGCTTCATCGTGTCGGACGACGTCGAGCAGCACATCGAGGCGATCGCGACCTACGTCGACCTCGGCTTCCGCCACCTCGTCTTCCACGACCCGGGCCACGACCAGGAGGCGTTCCTGCGCCTCTACGGCGAGCAGGTGCTCCCCCGCCTGCGCGAGAGATTCCGTTGAGGGAATGGATCGTCGTCGTCCCCGTGAAGGGGGCGACCGGCAAGTCGCGCCTGGAGCATCCGGACCGCGCCGAGCTCGCGACCGCGATCGCGCTCGACACGATCGAGGCGGCGAGCCGCGCGGAGCGCGTCGCGGAGGTCGTGGTGGTGACCTCGGATGCCCACGTGGCGGCAGAGGTCGAGGGATGGCGCGATGACGTTTCGACGGGCTTCGCTCGCTCGACGACCACAGTTCCGGTGCGCGTGATCCCGGATCCCGGTGCGGGGCTGAACGCCGCCATCGCCGCCGGGATCGCGGCGGCCGACGCCACCCGTCCACGTGCGGTGCTGCTCGGCGACCTGCCGGCCCTCGATCCGCGGGATCTCGATGCGGCGCTCGACGCCGCCGCGTCGCGCCCCCTGTCGATGGTGCCCGACGTGGAGGGCAGGGGCACCACGCTCGTCACGGCCCGGCCGGGCGTGAAGCTCGAACCCGCGTTCGGCGACGGCTCCGCTGCGCGTCACCGGGTGGCCGGCTTCGCCGAGCTCCACGTGCCCGCGGCGTCGACGCTGCGTCGCGACGTCGACACCGCGGATCAGCTCCGCGCCGCCGCGGGCCTCGGCCTCGGCCCCCGCACCTCCGCCCTGCGCTGATCGCCCCGCGAGGGCTGCAGCGCGACGCGCAGCGTGCGCACCTCGAACGGCGTGAGCGTGACCGCCACCTCGCGCCCGTCGACCAGCTCCACCGGCGCGAGCGACGCGTCCGCGTCCTCGATGAGCGAGACCGTCGACACCGCCGACACCTCGCGCCCGAACCGGAGCGTCGCGTTCGCGCGCCGGCCGTACGGCTCGTACACGCGCACGATCAGATCGCCCGAGCGGTCGGCCGCCAGCTTGACGGCCGAGATCAGCACGCCCGCCGTCGCCGTCACGACCGGCTCGACCGCCCCGCCGCGCACCGCGCGCACCGGCAGGTTCAGCGCCAGCCCGGCCGCGGTCGCGTCCTCCACCCCGGCGCCGATCACGAACGCGTAGCGGTGCGTCTGCTCGCCCTGGTCCGTCTCGGGGTGGGGGAACCGCGGCGCGCGCAGCAGCGAGAGCCGCACGGTCGTGGTCACGCCCTGCTCGGGCGTCGAGTCGCGCGTCACGTCGTACCCGTAGGTCGAGTCGGTCGCGAGCGCGACGCCGAAGCCCGGCTCCTCCACGTGCACGAACCGGTGCATCGAGGTCTCGAACTTCGCGGCCTCCCAGCTCGTGTTCGTGTGCGTGACGCGCTTGGCGTAGCCGAACTGCGTCTCGGCGGCCGTGTGCTCCGCCTGGATCGCCAGGGGGAACGCCACCTTGAGGAACTTCTCCGTCTCGTGCCAGTCGGTCGTCTGCGCGATCTCGAGCGTGCGCGATCCGGGACGCAGCGTGAGCGTCTGGGTCAGCGCCGACTGCGAGAACCGGCGCGAGACCGTCACCGTGGCGGCGCCGTCCTGCTGCGAGAGCGAGATCGACTCCGCGTCGCGCAGGTCGTCCGCGCGGTTGCGGTAGTAGCGGTCGACGTCCCACGCGTCCCACATGTGGGGGAAGTCCTGGTGCAGCTGCAGCAGGTTCGCCTCCGCGCCGGCGGGGATGGCCTCCCGACCGGTCGCGAGGTCGACGACCGAGGCGATCAGCCCCTCGCCCGTGATCACGACGCGCACCAGGTCGTTCTCCAGCACCCAGCCGCCGTCCGCCTCGGTCACCGTGACCTCGGCGGACGTCACGGCCGCCGCCGGCGCCGCCCCCAGCGCGGGGACCCCCGCCTGCGGGATCGGGGCGGGGTTGAAGACGACGGTCCCCGCACTCTCGTCGGCATCGCCGTCCCCGGCGAGCGCGGCCTGCGCCCGCTCGATGATCTCCGTCGCGGCCGCGGCCACGCGCGCGTACTGCTCCACGGCCTCGCGATGCACCCACGCGATCGACGTGCCGGGCAGGATGTCGTGGAACTGCTGCAGCAGCACCTGCTGCCACAGCGCGTCGAGCTCGTCGTAGGGATAGTCGGCACCGGTCCAGAAGGCGGCCGACGCGGACCACAGCTCGGCCTCGATCAGCAGGTGCTCGGTCAGCCGGTTGCCCTGCTTGGTCTTGTGCTGGCTGGTGAGCGTGGCGCGGTGCAGCTCGAGGTAGAGCTCGCCGACCCACACGGGCGGCTGCGGCAGCTGCTCCTTGGCGCGCTCGAAGAACGCGTCCGGATGCTCCCACCGCACCTTCGCCGACCCCTCGAGATCCGCGAGCCGCCGCGCCTTGCCGGTCATCTCGCGGGTCGTGCCGCCGCCGCCGTCGCCCCAGCCGACGGGCGCGATCGAGCCGTTCGCCTTGCGCGCCTCGCGGAACTGCCGCGCCGCCCGGGCCACCTCGGATCCCGACAGCTGCGAGTTATAGGTGTCCATGGACGGGAAGTGGCTGAAGATGCGCGACCCGTCGATGCCCTCCCACGCGAACGTGTGATGCGGGAACCGGTTCACCTGGTTCCACGAGATCTTCTGCGTGAAGAACCACTCGAAGCCCGCGCGGCGGATCAGCTGCGGCAGGGCGGGCGAGTAGCCGAACGAGTCCGGCAGCCACACGCCCTTCGACCGAATGCCGAACTCCTGCTCGAAGAAGCGCTGGCCGTACAGGAACTGCCGCGCGATCGACTCGCCCGTCGGCATCACGGTGTCGGACTCGACCCACATGCCGCCGAGGGGCAGGAACCGCCCGTCCGCCACGGCCGCGCGCACCTTCTCGTAGACCTCGGGCCGGTGATCCTTGATCCACGCGTACTGCTGCGCGCTGGACATGCCGTACAGGAAGTCATCCGTCTCGCCGATGAGGTCGGTCATCGACGACGACGTGCGCGCGACCTTGCGGATCGTCTCGCGCACGGGCCACAGCCAGGCCGAGTCGATGTGCGCGTGGCCGATCGCCGAGATCTCGTGCGCGCTGGCCTCCGCGGGCGACTCGAGCGCGGGTGCGAGCGCCGCGCGGGAGGCCGCAGCCGTGCCCGGGATGTCCTGCAGGTCGAGCACGTCGAGCGCGTCGTCCAGCGCCTGGAGCACCCGCATCCGGCGCGGCGACGACTCGGGCAGCTCGGCCTGCAGCTCCAGCAGCACCTCGATGTCGAGCGACAGCTCGAACACCTCGGGCTCGAACACCGCGAGGTCGAAGTGCCGCGTCGTGTAGAGCCGGCGCGGCGACGACGTGCGGATGTCGCCCTCCTGCGTCGGCAGGAAGGGGTGGTAGTCGAGCAGCACCGGGTTCGACGCGGCCTCCACCAGGAACTCGACCTGCTCCCCGCCCGCGGCGGAGTCCGCGATCCGCACCCACTGGTTGCGGGGGTTGAGCGACTTCACGGGCGTGCCGTCGGGCAGGTACACCAGTCCCTCGCACTGGAACCCCGGCATGTTGATGTCGAAGCCCAGGTCCACGACCGCCTCCACGCGGCGTCCGGCCCACTCCGCCGGCACCTCGCCGCGCACGCGGAACCACGTCGTGCCCCATGCCGCGCCCCACACGGATCCCACCTCGAAAGGCTCGTAGGCGAGCGCGAGGCCGTCGGCGGGCGCGATCGGCTCGCCGGGCAGCTCGTGGAACGAGACCTCGAGCGGCACGCGGTGCGCGTGCACGGCCGGGCGGATCCGCTCGCTCAGCACGCGGGTCGCGCGGCCGACGGTCAGCGGGATGTCGTCATGCATGGAGGAGGAGCCTTCGATCGGAACGGGACGGGGACAGCAGGGAGGGACGGAGACGGACCAGGTGCCGGTGAGTCAGACGGCGGCGACCTCGACCACGTGCCGGATGCCCCGCGCGGCGAGCAGCGCGGCATCCTGGCTCGAGGATCGCAGGACGATCTGCGGACCGCGGCCGACGCGCTCGGCGTGGCGCATCCACGCCTCGAAGAACGCGCCGCCGGGGCCGCACGCCTCACGGTGCGGCACGGTACCCGTCGCGTCGACGTCGTCGAGCACGAGCGCCTCGGCGACCGGCTCGGGCGCCGGCGCGCCGCGCAGCTCGGCAGCGAGCTCGCCGAAGCGGCGGCCCGTGGGCTTGAGCTCGCGGTCCGACGTGAACAGGCCCAGGTCGTACTCGACCTCGGGGAAGTCCAGGAGCGAGCGCGACACGTCGTGCGAGCACCACCAGGTGATGCCCCACACGCCGGCGACCGACGCCGCGTGCCGCAGTCAATCCTGAGACACTGAACCGGTTTAGTCAACGACTGAACCGATTGAGTTATGCTCGCCCCACGCGGGACGATCGATTCGAAGCCCGCACGCGGACTCGTGAAGGAGCGGGATGCGCACACACGCCCGGCGGGCCACGCTCGCCGACATCGCACGGACGGCCGGGGTGTCCAAGTCCGCCGTGTCGTTCGCCCTCAACGGCCGGCCCGGCGTGAGCGAGGCGTTGCGCGAGCGCATCCTGGCCATCGCCGCCGAGCTCCAGTACCGGCCGCACTCCGCCGCGCTGGCACTGGGCCGCTCGCGCGTGGACGTCATCGGGCTGGCGCTGAACCGGCCCGCGCGGGCGCTCGGCACCGAGGCCTTCTTCGCCGACCTCATCTCGGGCATCCAGGCCGGCCTCTCCCCCACGCACACCGGACTGCAGTTGCAGATCGTGTCGTCGCTCGAGGAGGAGCTCGACGCGTATGCCGCGTGGCAGGGCGCGCATCGCGTCGACGGCGTGATCCTGATCGATCCGCGCGACGACGACCCGCGCATCCGCCTGCTGCTCGAGCTCGGGATGCGCGCGGTGCAGATCGGCAGCCACCCGTCCCCCGACGGCTCGATCCCCAGCGTCTGGATCGACGACGCGGAGGTGAGCCGGACGCTGTTCACGGCGCTGCACGAGCTGGGGCACCGGCGCATCGCGCACGTCGCGGGGCCCGAGGAGTTCGAGCACACCATGCTGCGCATCTCGGCGCTGCGGGAGTGCGCCGAGCGGCTTGGAGCGGAGCCCATCCGGTCCATCCCGACCGACTACTCCGCCGAGCGCGCGGAGGAGGCCACGCGCGAGCTGCTCGGATCCCCCCTCCCCCCGACCGCGATCGTCTACGACAACGACGTCATGGCGGTCGCGGGTCTCGGCGCCGCGCAGGAGCTCGGCGTGCGCGTGCCGAAGGACGTGTCCATCGCCAGCTTCGACGACTCGGTCATGGCCCGCCTGGTGCGGCCATCGATCACGGCGCTCACGCGCGACACCTTCGCGCTCGGGGAGCTGGCGGCGCGCACCCTCATGGCCCAGCTGGCCTCGGATGCCCCAGTCGCCTCGGTCGCCGCGGCCGCCCCGGTGCTGTCGCTGCGCTCGAGCACCAAGCCCCCGCACGCCTGAGCCGTCACGCGAAGGCCTCGAGCTGCGCGAGCTCGAGCGGGGCCACGGCCGTGAGCCGCACCGCGGCGAGCGCGGCCCGCGACGGCGCGACGCGGAACGGGCGCGTCTGGCACGCCGCGTCGCCGTTGTCCTCGTCGCCCGGGCGCCCCTGCCCGAGCTCAGAGCCCACGAACAGGCGGTCGCGCGCCTCGGTCACGATGCGGTGCGCGTCGTCGTGCCGGCCGGCGAAGCAGTACATCAGGGGGATGTGATGGGCGGGCTGGTTCGACAGGCCCAGCATGCCCATGCGCACGGCGCGGGCCTCGTCCATCTCGTGGATCACGAAGCCGTACGACCCGACGAGCGACGGATCCGCCGTCTCGGGCGTCGCGAAGAACGCGTCGAGCTTCGCCGCCAGCGCGGCCTCTCCGCCGTGCAGGGCCGCGAGCCCCGCCCCGTCGTGCGGCGCCGTGAACGCCGTGCCCCACGCGTTGGTCTCGGTGTAGTCGTGCCCCCACTCGGCCGGATCGAACTCCGCCGCGGGCACGCGCCACGCGCCGTCGGCACCGCGGCCGAGGAAGAACCCCAGTTCGGGATGGAAGACCGCGCGGTACCCGAGCCCGCGCCGGGCGAGGTACTCGGCCTCGGTCTCGAGGCGCTCGCGCACCGCCGGATCCGTCTCGCGCTGCGCCAGGATGCGCGCCATCCGGGCGGCCGACGCGTCGTTGATCGCGTTGTCGAGCGTCCAGGACATGCCCTCGTGCGTGGCCGTGTCGATCCAGCCGCGGAAGATGCCCGGACGCAGCCCCTTGCGGCCGACCCGCCCGTCCGCGGCGGACCGCCGCCGCGAGCATGTCGTCGACGGATCCGGCCCGCTCGAGGTTCGCGCCGGCCTGGGCGGCGTCGATCGTCGATATGCCGATGCGGGCATCCACGGTCGCGGCGTCGAACGCGACCCAGCCCGTGAGGCGCCCGCCCTCGAGGGACAGGTGCGGCTCGCCCGGCGGCGGCAGCAGCACGTGCACGTGGTGCTCGGGACGCTCCTCGTGGTCGAACAGCAGCGCGTCGATCCGCGAGGCTCCGGCGTCGAGCGTCACGGCGTACCGGTGCGGGCCGGCCTCCTCGCTCTCGCGGTCGAACGGAAGGGCGCGCGCCGCGCGGCCCGGATCCGGCTCGCGCAGGGGGCTTGGCATCAGCTGGAACACGCCGCGGTCGCCGATCCACGGGCTCGGGATGTGGCTGGTCGCGAACGCCTGCAGGGCCGGGCGCGCGTCGTCGCCGCGGTCGGCGTGGTACCGATACGGCCAGTTGCCGGCCGAGGCGTCCGTCATCGGGATGCCGAACACGCCGCCGTGCGGCACCGTCACGAGCGGCGCGTTGTTGCCGCGTGAGAACCGGTCGGACGCGTGCGTGCCGCGGCGCGTGTCGATCCAGCCCAGGAGCGTCGCGGGGCGCGGCCCCGCGGAGCGGACGGCGACCGAGTCCAGGAAGCCGCGGCCGCCGTGCAGCACGGCCGTCACGGTCTCGATCGTGCGTCCGGCGAACGGGCCGAGGTCGACGATCCGGCGGTTCCACTGATCCACCCAGTGGGTCTTGGCCGCCGCCTGCGCGCCCGCGTCCAGCGGGGTGCCGTGCTGGTCGACCGCTCCCCGGGCAGACGTCGATCCGTCGTCGAAGACGAGCTCGAGCGCGAACGCCGTCGCGGCGCAGCGGTCGTCGCCGTCCCCCGCGACGGGGAACCAGTCGTACACGAACTCGTCCCCCGGCCGCACGAGGCCCGTCGCGACGTCAGCGCAGGACGAGCGCGGCGGCGCCCGCGAGCGGGCCGCCGTCGCCGAGCGCGCTGCGCACGACCGCGGTCTCCTGCGCGTACGACAGCACGGCCGTGTCGCGCAGGGCCGCGGCGACCAGGTCCACGTAGTCGTCCGAGACCCGCGAGAACCCGCCGCTGATGGCGATGACGTCGAGGTCGAGCAGCGTCGCGGCGTTCGCGAGGCCCAGGCCGACGGTCTCGGCCGAGCGGACGATCGCGGCCCGGGCCGTGGCGTCGCCGGCGGCCGCGTCGCGCGCCAGGTCCTCCCCCGTCTCGCCGCTCCAGCCTCGCCGGCGCGCCCACGCGGCGCTGGCCGGCCCCGACGCGATCTCCTCGAGCGTCAGGTCGCCGATCACGGTCTGGCCCAGGTGGCCCGCGTTGCCGGACGCACCGCCGATCAGCCGCCCGTCGATCACGATCCCGCCGCCCACACCCGTGGACACCACGATCGAGAGAGACGCGCGCGATCCCGCCGCGGCGCCGATCCACGACTCCGCGAGCGCCAGGCATCCTCCGTCGTGCCCCCGGCGGGTCGGGAAGTCGTCGCGTCCGAGCACGGCGGACGCCTCGCGCGAGGCGACGGAGATCAGGTCGTAGCCGTGCAGGTTCGGCATGTTGACGGGCCGGATCCGGCCGGTCTCGCGGTCGATCGGGCCCGCGCTGCCGATGCCCACGCCGGCGAACTCCGCCTCCGCGGGCAGGTGCGCGAGCGCGTGCGCGGTCGTCTCCGCGATGGCCGCGTCCAGATCGGCGGGGGTCGCGGCGCGGCCCGTGGGGCGACGGCTGCGGCTCGCGGCGAGCACCGTTCCGGACGCGTCGACGAGGGCCGCCTCGAGCTTGGTGCCGCCCAGGTCGAGGGCGAGCGCGATCCGATCGGTCATCGCGCCGGTCCCGTCACTGGGGGTCGAGGCCGAGATCGGCCAGGCCGATGGCGGCGCGCCACTCGAGGCCCTCGGCCTCGATCGCCGCCTGCGCGCCGGTGGAGCGGTCGACGATCACGGCGACGGCGACGACCTCGGCGCCCGCCTTGCGCAGCGCCTCGACCGCCTTCAGCGCGGACTGGCCGGTCGTGGAGGTGTCCTCGACGACCACGACCCGCCTGCCCTCGACGTCGGCGCCCTCGATCTGGCGGCCGCGGCCGTGGTCCTTGGGCTCCTTGCGCACCACGAACGCGTCGAGCGGGCGGTCCGTGCGGGCCGACTCGTGCATGATCGCGTTCGCGATCGGGTCGGCGCCCAGCGTCAGGCCGCCGACCGCCACCACGTCGGGGATGTCCGAGATCAGGTCGAGCATGATGCGCCCGATCGCGGGGGCCGCGCGGTGGTCCAGCGTGAGCTTGCGCATGTCCACGTAGTACATGGCCTTCTTGCCGCTGGAGAGCGTGAAGTCGCCGTGGAACACCGCCTCGTCCTGGATGAGGCGGATGAGCGCCTGGCGGTCGTTCTCGAGCTCGGGCGTGGATGCGGCCATGACGGCAAGTCTAGGAGCGTCCGCGCCCCGTCCTAGGCTGGATCCCATGCGGCTCGCCACCTGGAACGTCAACTCGATCCGCGCCCGCGTGGGGCGCATCGTCGCCTTCGCCGAGCGCGAGCACATCGACGTGCTGGCGATGCAGGAGATCAAGTGCAAGCCCGAGCAGTTCCCGTACGCCGAGTTCGAGGCCGCCGGCTACCACGTGGAGGCCCACGGGCTGAACCAGTGGAACGGCGTGGCGATCGCCAGCCGCGAGCCCATCGAGGACGTGGAGTATTCCTTCCCGGGCATGCCAGGGTTCCTCAAGGACCACGACGGCCCGGATCTGCCGCTCGAGGCGCGCGCGATGGGCGCCACGGTGAGCGGCGTCCGCATCTGGAGCCTGTACGTGCCCAACGGCCGGTCGCTGCAGGACCCGCACTACCAGTACAAGCTCCACTGGCTGCGGGCGCTCGAGGAGCACACGCGTGCGACCCTTGCGGCCCATCCGGACCTGCCGCTCGCGCTCGTGGGGGACTTCAACATCGCGCCGACCGACGTGGACAACGGCGATCCCGCCGTGATCGAGGGCGTCACGACCCACGTCTCCCCCGCTGAGCGCGAGGCGTTCGCGGCGATCGAGGCGGCGGGCGTGACCGACGTGGTGCGCCCGCTCGTTCCCACCGGGTACACGTACTGGGACTACAAGCAGCTGCGCTTCCCGCGCAACCAGGGCCTCCGGATCGACTTCATCCTCGGTTCGCGCGCTCTCGCGGACGCCGTCACCGGCGCGGCCATCCATCGCGACGAGCGCAAGGGCGACGCGCCCAGCGACCACGTCCCGGTGGTCGTCGACCTCGACCTCGAGCCGGCCGACGAGGACGACGTGCCGATGATCTTCGGCTGACCGCGTCAGGCGACGCGGTCCATGCCCGAATCGATATGGAAGGTCAGGGCGAACCGCTCGAGCAGTGCGCCGTCCCCCTCGACCACGTGCACGACGCCGCCTGAAATCGCCTGATCAGATGTGATATCTCCGGCTATCAGCCGACGGATCCCCGGCCCCGCGGCGATGCGCAGGTCCGGTTCGAAAGCGGGGAGCGCGCCACCCACCGGCGGGGCCGGAGGGGCGATCTGCCACACCGCGAGCTCCCCGACGGCGACCCGCGCGCCGAGCACCACGATGGCGCGGGTCATCCGTCGCACGGTCGTCCGCCGGGTGCGCCGCACCCCGCTGTGGAGCGCCGGGCTCACCGAGGGTCCGCTGTCCACGGTCTTCACCGACCGCGACCACATCATCCGCTGGGCCTGGCGCACCCGCGATGCATACCGCGAGCTGCATGAACAGCTTCCGCAGCGCGCCCCGCACGCCCAAGCTCGTCCGGCTGCGCAGTCGGCGGGAGGCCGAGGCCTGGCTCCGAGGTCTCTGAGCGCCGGGCTCCGGCGCCGAGATCACCTCCCCCGCCGAGGTCACATCCGGTCCGCGACGTCACACGCGACGTCACATCCGGACGGGTGTGATCTCGCGGGAGGCGTGTGATGTCGGCGGCGCGGGGGAGAGGGCGGATCCGTCCGGCGGGGGATCCGCCGGGCGGCGCGCGTCCGTAATGTGTGATCCACCGAGAGAGGGGATCGCGATGCTCAGGCTGCGAGGGATCGTCAAGACCTACGGCGACAGGCGCGCGCTCGACGACGTGTCCTTCGACGTCGCGCCCGGGCGCCTGACCGGCTTCGTGGGCGGCAACGGCGCCGGCAAGACCACGACCATGCGCATCGTGCTGGGCCTGCTCACGCCCGACGCCGGGGAGGTGTCGCTCGACGGCCGGGCGCTGACCGCCGCGGACCGCCGCGACTTCGGGTACATGCCGGAGGAGCGCGGGCTGTATCCGAAGATGAAGGTCCTCGATCACATCGTCTACCTCGCCCGCCTCCACGGGTTCCCGCGGGACGAGGCCACCGCCCGGGCGACGGCGCTGCTGGGGCGGCTGGGGCTGGGGGAGCGGCTCCGGGACAACGTCGAGGCGCTCTCCCTGGGCAACCAGCAGCGCGCCCAGATCGCGGCCGCTCTCGTGCACGACCCCGAGGTGCTGATCCTCGACGAGCCGTTCTCGGGCCTCGATCCCCTCGCCGTGGACGTCGTCTCCGGCGTGCTGCAGGAGCGGGCGGCGCAGGGTGCGGCGGTGCTGTTCTCCTCGCACCAGCTCGACGTCGTCGAGCGGCTGTGCGACGACCTCGTGATCATCGCGGGCGGGACCATCCGGGCGAACGGATCGCGCGATGCCCTGCGAGCCGCGCATGCGGGCCGTCGGTACGAGCTCGTCTCGGCGGGCGACGCCGGCTGGGTGCGCGAGCTGCCCGGGATCGAGGTCGTCCGCTTCGACGGCGGATACGCCGTGTTCGACGCCGAGAGCGAGGAGGCCGCGCAGCGCGTGCTGCGACGCGCGGTCGATCAGGGGGACGTCGCGAGCTTCGCGCCGCAGCATCCGTCGCTCGCCCAGATCTTCAAGGAGGTCATCCAGTGAGCGCCACCGCGCCCCGCCGCCGCTCCGTCGAGGTGTCCCCCACGCAGGCCACCTGGCTCGTCGCCGAGCGCGAGATCGGCTCGAAGCTGCGCAGCCGCACGTTCGTCGTGTCGTCGATTCTGCTGGTGCTGATCGCCCTGGCCGCCGTGCTCTGGGGCGGGTTCTCCGCCGGTCGCGAAGAAGCGATCGAGGTCGCCGCGCCGGCCGACGCCGCCGCACAGCTGCAGGAGGTGCCGGGTGTCGAGGTGGTCGACGTCGCCGACCGCGCCGCGGCGGAGCGGCTCGTGCGCGACGGCGAGGTCGAGGCGGCCGTCGTCGTGGACCCGGGCTCGCCCGTGGGCCTCACGATCGTGGCCGACAGCGAGGTGCCCGCGGGCCTGCAGCAGGCGCTCGCGGTGCAGCCCGAGGTGGAGCTGCTGGACCCGGATGCCATGAACCCCCTTATCCGGTACTTCGTGGCGTTCGGCTTCGGGATCGTGTTCTTCATGGCCGCCATGACCTTCGGCGCCACGATCGCGGCGAGCGTGGTGGAGGAGAAGCAGACGCGCGTGGTGGAGATCCTGATCTCGGCCATCCCGACCCGCGTCCTCCTGGCGGGCAAGGTGCTCGGCAACACGGCGCTGGCCATGGGCCAGATCCTGTCGCTCGTCACCGTGGCGGTGCTCGGCCTCGTGATCACGGGGCAGACCGAGCTGCTGGCCGGGCTCGGGGCGCCGGTGGTGTGGTTCGCGGTGTTCTTCCTCTTCGGGTTCATCCTCACCGCGGCCCTGTTCGCGGCGACGGGAGCGATGGTGTCGCGGCAGGAGGACATCGGCTCGACCACGGGCCCGGTCACGTATCTGGTCATGGCCCCGTACCTGATCGTGGTCTTCTTCAACGACAACCCGGTCGTCATGACGGTGATGTCGTACGTGCCGTTCTCCGCGCCGGTCGGGATGCCGGTGCGCCTGTTCTTCGGCGAGGCGCAGTGGTGGGAGCCGCTGCTGTCGCTGGGCATCATGCTCGCCACGTGCGCGGCCGTGATCGCGCTCGGGGCGCGCATCTACGAGAACTCGCTGCTGCGCACCGGCGGCCGCGTGAGGCTCCGCGAGGCCCTGGCCGGCTGACCCGGAATCCCCCCCGGATCGATTCACGGGAATAAGATCGCCCGGGCGGGGTTTCACCCCCGCGGAGGGCAACGGCGCCCCGGACCACCGTCACCGAATCCGAGGAGACCTCATGGGCGCTGCCACGCTCGACCGCACCGCGAACACCGACCACCCCGTCCTCGACGTCCTCGCCGAGCGCTGGAGCCCCCGGGCCTACGACCCGGTGACGCCGATCGACGAGCGCAAGCTGTCGAGCGCCCTCGAGGCCGCGCGTTGGACGCCGTCGGCCATGAACCTGCAGCCGTGGAAGTTCATCGTCGCGCGCCGCGGCACGGCCGAGCACGCCGCGATCGCCGAGACCCTCGTGGGCTTCAACCAGGCCTGGGCGCCCGCCGCCGCCGTGCTGATCGTCACGGTGGCGATCGTCCGCGACGCGGAGGGCAACGAGATCCCGACCGCGATCTACGACCTCGGCCAGGCCGCCGCGCACCTCTCCGTGCAGGCGCACCACGACGGCCTCGTCGTGCACCAGATGACCGGCTTCGACCCGGCCGCCGTCGCCGCGACGTTCGAGCTGCCCGAGAACGAGCGCCCGTTCTCGGTGATCGCCCTGGGCGAGTTCGGCGACCTGGACGCCCTGCCCGAGCCGTTGCGCGAGCGCGAGCTCGCCCCGCGCACGCGTCGCCCGATCGCGGAGTCGCTGATCGTCAACGCCTGATCAGAAGCGCGAAAAGGGCCGACGGGATCATCCCGTCGGCCCTTTCTCGTCGCCACATGCCGTTCACGGCATGCAGAGTCAGTCCTCCACGATCTCGGCGTCGATCACGTCCTCGTCGGCCTCCGGCTCGGGCGACGAACTGGCGCTGAGCACCGCCAGCTGCGAGCCGTCGGCCGCCACGTCGACGCGCACCGTGTCGCCGTCGCGCACGCCGCCCGACAGGATCGCCATCGCGAGCCGATCCTGAATCTCGGTCTGGATGAGCCGTCGCAGGGGACGGGCGCCGTAGATCGGGTCGTACCCGCGCTCGGCCAGCCACGCCCGCGCATCCGGGGTGACGGCCAGCGTGAGCCGGCGGTCCGACAGGCGCCGCTGCAGCAGGTCGACCTGCAGCTCGACGATCTGCGCCAGGTCGTCCTGCGTGAGCGCCTGGAACATCACGATGTCGTCGAGGCGGTTCACGAACTCCGGCTTGAACGCCTGACGCACCAGCTGCAGCACCTGGTCGCGCTTGTCCTCGGCGGAGATCGTCGGGTCGATCAGGATGGACGAGCCCAGGTTCGACGTCAGGATCAGGATGACGTTCTTGAAGTCGACCGTGCGGCCCTGCCCGTCGGTCAGGCGACCGTCGTCCATCACCTGCAGCAGGACGTCGAACACCTCCGGGTGCGCCTTCTCGACCTCGTCGAGCAGCACGACGCTGTACGGACGCCGGCGCACCGCCTCCGTCAGCTGACCGCCCTGCTCGTACCCGATGTAGCCCGGAGGGGCGCCGACCAGGCGGCTGACGGTGTGCTTCTCGCCATACTCCGACATGTCGATGCGCACCATGGCGTGCTCGTCGTCGAACAGGAACTCCGCGAGCGCCTTCGCGAGCTCGGTCTTGCCGACGCCGGTCGGGCCCAGGAACAGGAACGATCCGGTCGGCCGGTTGGGGTCGCTGATGCCGGCGCGCGAGCGGCGGACGGCATCCGACACGGCCTTCACGGCCTCCTTCTGCCCGATCAGGCGGCGGCCGAGCTCCGACTCGAGGTGCAGCAGCTTCTCGGTCTCGCCCTGCAGCAGGCGCCCGACCGGGATGCCCGTCCAGGCCGAGATCACGGCCGCGATGTCGTCCTCCGTGACCTGCTCGTTCACCATCCGGGGCTCGTCCTTGGCCGCCTCGGCCTGCTGCTCGGCCTCGGCGAGCTGCGCCTCCAGCTGCTTGATGGTCTCGTACTGCAGCTTCGACGCCTTGGCGTAGTCCGCCTCGCGCAGCGCGCGGTCGCGCTCGGTGACGGCCTCGTCGAGGCGCTTCTTGAGGTCGCCGACGAGGTTCAGGCCGCCGCGCTCGCGCGCCCAGCGCGCCTCCAGCTCGGCCAGCTCCGCCTCGGCCTCGGCCATCTGCTCGCGCAGCCTGCCGAGGCGCTCCTTCGAGGCGGCGTCCTTCTCCTTCTTCAGCGCCAGCTCCTCGAGGCGCATGCGGTCGACCTGGCGCTTGAGCTGGTCGATCTCGACGGGGGAGGAGTCGATCTCCATCTTGAGGCGGCTCATGGCCTCGTCGATCAGGTCGATCGCCTTGTCGGGCAGCTGCCGGCTCGGGATGTACCGGTTGCTCAGCGCGGCGGCTGCCACGAGCGCGCTGTCGCTGATGGTGACGCCGTGGTGCGCCTCGTAGCGGCCCTTCAGTCCGCGCAGGATCGCGACGGTGTCCTCGACGCTCGGCTCGCCCACGTACACCTGCTGGAAGCGGCGCTCCAGCGCGGCGTCCTTCTCGATGAACTCGCGGTACTCGTTGAGCGTGGTCGCGCCGATCAGGCGCAGCTCGCCGCGGGCCAGCATGGGCTTCAGCATGTTCGACGCCGCGACCGAGCCCTCGCCGCCGCCCGCGCCCATCAGCACGTGCAGCTCGTCGATGAAGGTGATGATCCGGCCCTCGGACTCGGTGATCTCCTTCAGGACGTTCTTGAGGCGCTCCTCGAACTGGCCGCGGTACATGGCACCGGCCACGAGCGCCGACATGTCGAGGCTGACCAGGCGCTTGTCCTTGAGGCTCTCGGCGACGTCGCCCGCCACGATGCGCTGCGCGAGGCCCTCGACGACGGCGGTCTTGCCGACGCCGGGCTCGCCGATCAGCACCGGGTTGTTCTTGGTGCGGCGCGTGAGCACCTGGCTCACGCGCCGGATCTCGCTGTCCCGCCCGATCACGGGGTCGAGCTTGCCCTGCCGGGCGCGCTCGGTCAGGTCGATGCCGAACTGCTCGAGCGCGCTGCGCTGGTCCTCCTGCGGCTGGTCTGCCATGTCGCCTCCCGAAGCTCGTCGACAAAGTTGAGTCGTCTGCGCTGAAGTTTATCAGCGGCCGGGCCGCCGCGGGTAGACCGACCTGGAATGCGACCTCACCCCGCTTGTCACCCGAATGGGCGACAGACGCGGGCGCCCCGCCCCGGCAGGCTGGGAGGGATGTCCTCCGGCCAGGCCCCGTCCCACCGTGCCGCGACCCCGACCCGGGCCGCCGCGGCGGCGCACCGGACGATCGCCGCGCTCGCGCTCGTGGGCGCCGCCGTCGCCGTGATCGTCCTCGCAGTCACCGTGGGCGTCATGATGCCTGGTCGCGCCGCCGAGCCGCCCGCGTTCAGCCTCGGGATCGGCGTGCCGGCGGGCGCGGCCGCCGCGGTGCTCGGCGCGATCGGCGCGTGCTTCCCCACGGCGCGGCGCGCCTCGCTCGTCGCGCTGCTCACCGGCCTGGTGAGCAGCGCCACGCTCGGCATCCTGCTGCTGTGACGGCCGGCCTCAGGCGGCGGTGTCGGCCATCGGCGCGGTCGAGCACGCGAAGCGCGCGCGGTACGCGGTCGGCGTGATGCCCAGGACGCGCGCGAAGTTCTGCCGCAGCACGGCCGCCGATCCGAAGCCGCACTCGTCGGCGATCCGATCGAGGCCCCACTCTGTGCGCTCCAGCAGGCGCTGGGCCTGGATGATCCGCTGCCGCGCGAGCCACGCCGCCGGCGTCGTGCCGTAGTCGGCCTTGAAGCGACGAGCGAACGTGCGCGGCGACATGTGCGCCCGCGCGGCGAGCAGCTCCACCGTCAGCTCGCGGTCCAAGTTCTCGAGCGCCCAGTCGGCCACCGGCGCGAGCGAGAGGCCCGCGGACTCCGGAAGGGGCCGGTCGATGAACTGCGCCTGGCCGCCGTCGCGCTGCGGCGCGACGACCATCCGGCGCGCGATGCGATTGGTCGCCTCGGCGCCCAGCTCCTGGCGCAGCAGGTGCAGGCACGCGTCGAGCCCCGCCGCCGTCCCGGCGCTCGTGATGATGTGGCCGTCCTGCACGTAGAGGACGTCGGGATCGACGTCGATCCGCGGATACATGCGTGCCATGGCGTCGGAGTACATCCAGTGCGTGGTCGCTCGTCGCCCGTCGAGCACGCCGGCCGCGGCCAGCACGAACGCGCCGCTGCAGACGCTGAGCAGCCACGCGTCGCGCTCGACCGCCGACCGGATGACCGCGGCCACGCGCGTGTCGATCCGGCCCCACGCCGATCGCGGCTGGGTGGAGACGACCACGATGTCGGCGGTCTCGGCGAAGGTCAGGTCGTCGGCGACGTTGATCGAGAAGCCGAGGTTCGAGGTGACGGGCCCCGGATCGGGCGTCACGATGCGGAAGTCGAACGACTCGATCCCGTCGTCCGAGCGGTCGAGGCCGAAGGCCTCGCACGCGACGCCGAACTCGAAGGGCGCGAAGCCCTCCTGCACGATGCATGCGACGGTCCTCACACCGGCCTCCTTGTTGGCAGTATTACTGCGAGTTGTGTCGATCCTGCCACTGGCAGTCGTAACCGAACCCACTCGGAGCCGGTGTGCATCCTGTTGTACGGCGCCCGGGTCGAACGCATCCACCAGCTCACCACCGCTGATCTCCGCACGACGGAAGGGCGCACGTACCTGGCGATCGCGACGGATCACATCGAGATCGCGCCAGTTGTGGCTGAGATCGTCGATCGTCTCAGGTCCACGGCACAGCAGTCTCTGCCCGCGCGGACACGGACAGGTGAAGCCAGCTACCTATTCGCTTCTCCACGCAGACCACACGAGCCCATCCATCCCACCACGCTCGGGAGAAAGCTTGCTCAAGCCGGGATCCGCCCCCAAGTTACCCGCAACACCGCCATGCTGGCTCTCGCCAGCGACCTCCCCGCTGCGGTAGTGGCCACGCAGACGGGTCTGACTCCTCAAACCGCGAGCAGGTGGGCGCAGTTCTCGCAGCGGGACAGTATCGAATACGTCATCGCCCGCACCATGCCCAGCAACCCCGACCGTCCCGGTTAATCATCTGCCTGCGAGCTGCTCGGCGAGCCAGGCTAGGAGAGGGATCCCGAGGACGAGGTTGAGGGGGAAGGTGATGCCGATGCTGGCAGTGAGGGACAGGGCGGTGTTGGCGTCAGGCAACGCGAGGCGGACAGCGGCGGGCGCGGCGATGTAGGACGCACTGGCGCAGAGGACGCCCAGGACGACCGCTCCGCCGACGTTAATCCCGATGAGGGTTCCGGTCGCGACGCCGAGGGTACCCGCGGCGAGGGGGAAGAGGAGGGCGAAGGCGATCAGCCCGGGTCCGCCTTCTCGGATGGTGCCGAGCCGGTGTCCGACTTCAAGGCCGAGGGCGAGCAGGAACAGCACCAGCAGTCCGCGGAAGGCGTCGGTGAACACGGGCGCGATCGGGGCGTACCCGGCAGGGCCTGCGATGAATCCGATGGCCAACCCCCCGATCAGGAGGAGCACCGATTTGCCGGTGAGGACTTCGTGGAGGGTGGGTCCCCACCCGGCGGTTTTGGCGAGGTGTCGGCGCGCGAGGAGGATGCCGATCAGGATGCCGGGGACCTCGAGCACGGCCAGCAGAGTGGCCGAGTATCCGGGGTAGGAGATGCCGGCGTTGTCGAGGAACACCAGAGCGGCGGTGAAGGTGACCAGTGAGGTGGAGCCGTAGTGCGCGGCGATCGCGCCGCGGTCGATCCGGCCCAGCCGGGTCATCAGTTTGAGGGCGCCGTACGCGGCGGCGGGGATGATCACTCCGAGGGCCAGGGCGAGGGCGACCGGGCCGAGCACGGCGGTGGCGGTTTCGCCGCGCAGCGCCACCCCGCCCTTCAGGCCGATGGCCAGCAGCAGGTAGATCGACAGCGCCCGCATCATCGCGTCCGGGACCTTCAGGTCGGACTTGATGGCGGCCGCGAGCACCCCCAGTCCGAAGGCGAGCACTGGGGGTGAGAGGAGGTTGGTCAGGGCTGCGTCGAACAAGGGTCCCCCATCACGATTGGTGAAGCAGACTTCTGCCTTCCAGAGGATAGCGGAAGTTTGGTTCACCAAATGACGCGCGGGTTTGGGAGGATGGGGGAATGGCAGAGTGGACGTTCCTGACCCATCACGCGCACGTGCTGCTCGCGGTCGCGCAGAACAACGACGCCGCCGTGCGGGATATCGCGGAGGTGGTGGGGGTGACGCCACGGTCGGCGTTGACGATCCTGAACGATCTGGAGTCGGCGGGGTATCTGGAGCGGGAGAAGCGTGGCCGCCGCAACCACTATGTGTTGCACCCGGACCGTCCGCTGCGTCACCCGTCCAACGCCACCCACACTGTCGATGACCTGATTCGCGCCCTGCTGGATGTGACCTGATCCCGCCCACGGCATCCACGGCGACTCTGGCGTAGCACGCGGAGCGACTCGCTCGCTTATCTAGCGTTCCAGGGCGGGGAAGGGTCAGTGGACGAGAGCCTTGAGGGCGATCAGGGCGAGCCCGAGGCCGGCGGTGCCAGAGGCCGTGAGAACCTTGATGAGGGTCGAGGTTCGGCGTTGGCGGGCTGCCCACCAGCCCAGGAGTGCAAGGGTGACCACGGCTCCCCACAGCGCGATGTCCACCGCGGTACCCAGCGACAATTGGAGCGCGGCGGCGACAGCCAGGCATCCCACCGGGACGATCAGCGCCCAGAGCAGCCCCGCGGATCTCTGCAGTGCCTCGCGGACAGCCTCCCGCCAGGTGAGGTCGCGGTTGCCAACGATCTCGGCATACACGTGCGCGCCCCAGAACACCAGCACGGTCCCGACCGTGCGGGCGATCAGGGTGGGCAGGCCTGGGTTGTAGAGCGAGAACGCCGAGATCAGCCCGGCCGTCAGCACGGTGCCGTACACGGCTTCCGCGTTCAACGCCCGCGACACCCACGGGTACCGCCGCAGTCCGGCATCCAGATCGAACCCGCCAGCTGCCATCACCCCAACCCCCTTCTTCTCCAACCGACACGCGCGGCCCAGCGTAACCGTCCGGCCGAACCGGCGCTCTCCCGCCCGGGCTGTCGACTATTGGGCTGCGGACGGGTTCTTGAGCAGGACTTGACGTGAAGTGTACTTCTGCTGTTT
The DNA here is from genome assembly GCF_054779895.1 of Microbacterium lacusdiani. Taxonomy (NCBI): domain Bacteria; kingdom Bacillati; phylum Actinomycetota; class Actinomycetes; order Micrococcales; family Microbacteriaceae; genus Microbacterium; species Microbacterium lacusdiani. The sequence continues at coordinate 27,815 of NZ_BAAGXJ010000002.1, forward strand.
CATAGTCCTCGAAGGGGAGTAATCCCGCTTCCGTATCGTCAATACGTTCCCCCGTGCGGGATCCGGTGCGGAAGGGCCCAAGGGCCGATGAGACCTTCACGAATGACTCGTGGAGGTCTTTGTCATGAATGTCCCGTTGTGGGCCTGGTTCGCTGTCCTGGGTGTGATCCTGGTGATGCTCGCCGTCGACCTGGTCGCGCACCGCAAAGCGCACGTGATCGGTGTGCGGGAAGCCGCGGTCTGGTCGATCGTGTGGGTCACCCTGGGTGTCGCGTTCGGTGTGTTGGTGTGGTCGCTGTGGGGGGCGGAGTTCGGGCAGCAGTACTTCGCCGGGTACCTCATCGAGAAATCCCTCGCAGTGGACAACGTGTTCGTGTGGGCGATCATCTTCGCCGCGTTCGCGGTGCCCCGTGAGTACCAGCACCGGGTGTTGTTCCTCGGCGTCCTGGGGGCGCTGATCTTCCGGGGCATCTTCATCGCCGCCGGCGCCGCGCTGATCGAGAACTTCTCCTGGGTCCTGTACGTGTTCGCCGCGTTCCTGATCTACACCGGGTGGCGGATGTTCCGCTCCCGCAACGACCACGTGCACCCCGAGAAGTCGAAGATCCTGAAGGTGTTCCGCCGGTTCGTGCCGATGACCGACGCGTATCACGGCCAGAAGTTCCTGATCCGCAAGGCCGGGATCCTCGTGGCCACCCCGCTACTGGCGGTGCTGGTGCTGGTGGAGATCACCGACATCATCTTCGCCGTCGACTCCATCCCCGCCATCTTCGCCGTCACCAGCGAACCGTTCCTGGTCTTCACCGCCAACGCGTTTGCGATCCTCGGGCTGCGGGCGATGTACTTCCTCCTCGCTGACCTGATCCACCGGTTCATCTACCTCAAGATCGGACTCGCATTCGTGCTGATCTGGGTGGGTATCAAGATGCTGCTGCTGGACGTGCTCTACATCCCCACCACCATCAGCCTCGCCGTCGTCGCGACCATCATCACGGTCTCGATCGTCGCGAGCCTCCGCGCCACCCGCGGACAGGGGCGCCGCGAGGTGCAGACCGAGGCGGCCGGCGCGTTCCGGATCGCCACCGAAGAGGAGCTGGCCGCCGCCGAACCGGTGTTCCGTCGCCGCAGCAAGGTGGCCGCGGCGTCCAGGAAGGAGTCCTGAGATGGCGCACACAAGCCCCTCGGCGGCCCTGGCCCCCGAACCCCAGCGTGTGAGGAGGGGCCGTCGAGGCTCAACACTGGCCGTGTTCGTGTTGCCGCTGCTCGCGGTAACCGGGGTCCTCACCGTCGCATGGACCACCGGACTGGGCGACCCCTGCGGCGGACCCGTCCCCGGATGTGGGAGCCTCCGCAACGCCGGCGACACCCCGGTGACGGTCCGCGCGGTCACCGACCAATCGGACACCGAGATGGTAGTAGCGGCGGGGGAGCGGGTACTGCTGGGCGGGACCGTCAACGAAGTCCGGGTGGAGGCCGGGCACTGCCTGATCGTGGAGGGCGGCCCGTTCTGGGACGCCCGCACCGTGATCGACCAGACCGTCAGCGCAAGCGGTTCGTGGCATCCGATCGATGACTGGGGAGCCCGCGTGTACGCGGTCCCCGGCGACTGCCCGGATAGGCGGTGAGAATGATGGTCGGACAATCGGAGGCCTGCCAGCTGCGGCCTGACCGGCACGCTGCCCCGATGGGCCGGGTCGTACTGGAAGCCCCGTTGTGGCCCAACGACCTGCGCCAGTTCGCCGGGCACGGCGAGCTGTGTGTGAATCGGCCTGGGTTTCGTTCCGTTCTTGAAGCAAGGATGGAACGCGATGAACCGGAAGTACTCTCCCGAGATGCGCGAGCGCGCGCTGCGGATGCTCGATGAGGCCAAGGCCTCCGGTGAGCACTCGAATCTGATGTCTGCGGTGCGGCATGTGGCCGGTCTCCTCGGCATGAGCGCGGAGACGCTGCGGGTGTGGCATCGTCGTCGGGAGGTCGACGCGGGCGCGAAGCTCGCGGCTTTGAGGATCTCATTCGCTTTCCGCAGCTCGGCCACCTCGCGGCGCAGGCGCTTGTTGGCAGGATCTTTGCAAGCGCAGGATGACTGCCATGATGATCCTGATCCTCGTCACAGCTCTCGGGCTGCTCGGCGTCGCCGCCACCGTGCACGAGGTGCGCGTCGACGGCTACGGCCGGGTCCGCACCGACCCCTCCCGCCTTCCCTGACGCCGGCCGTCGAGCGGAGCTCCGCTCAACGAGCGGGGGAGACCACGCGGTCGTAGATCGCGAGCATCGCCGCCGTGCGCGACGACTGCCGGAACTCCGCGCCGATGCCCGGGTCCGGCAGGGGAGCGGTGCCGGCCTCGATGTCGGCCGCGGCCCGTCGCAGCGCGGCCGCGAGGCCGCGCACGCGTCCCGGCTCGTCCGCGGGGGAGTCCGCGCGCCACACGCCGGCGCCGAGCTCGGCGGCGATGTCCGGGTCGCTCACGACGGACGGCGTGCCCAGCGACGCCGCCTCGAACGGCGTCATGCCCTGCGTCTCGAAGCCGATCGACGTCTGCACGAGCGCGTCGGCGTCCGCGAGACGGTGCAGCACCTGCTCGTAGGGCATCCGGCCGGCGAAGCGCACGGTGCGCTCGAGCCCGCGGCGGGCGACCAGCCGGCGCGCGGGCGCGAGCTGCGCGCCGCCGCCGATCACCTCGACCTCGCACGTCACGCCCGCCTCGGCCACGGCCTCCAGGAACGGCAGCAGACGCTTCTCGGGGCTCATCCGGCCCAGCCACACGAACCGCGGCGGGCCGGGGCGGCGCTCGGCCGGGACGTCGGCCAGCACCGCGTCGAGCAGCTCGTCGTCGATGCCGTTCCAGACCACGTCGACCGGGTCGAACACACCATGCCGCTCGAGGCGGCGCGCGAAGTGCGACGAGGGCGCGGTCACGGCCGCGGCCCCGATCGCGAGCCCCCGCAGGTGCGCCCACGCGTCCCAGCCGCGGACGGCTCCGCCCGGCAGACCCCGCAGGGCCACGCGTCGCCACGCGTTGAGCGCCCACAGCACCGCACCGGGCGTCGGGGTGTTGGCGGCCAGCCCGGCGTCGACGTGGTTGTGCATCGTGTGTACAGCCGGGAGCCCATGCCGGGCCGCGAAGCGGTAGCCGAGGAATCCGGCCCAGAAGTCCGCCTGCACGTGCACGAGGTCGACAGCGGGGCGCGCCTGCATCCCGCGATCGATCAGAGCGTCGGCCCGGCGGCCCGGCCACGAGAAGCCGTACTCGCGGTCGGCCGTGACGGGGATGGACGGCACGTCCAGGTAACCGGGATCATCCGGGTTGATCGCGGCGCGCGCCCCGTGCCGGCGCGGCGCGACGACCGTCACGGTGTGACCGGCGCGCTCCAGGAAGCGTCGCTGCAGCCGCATCGAGACCTGGGCGCCGCCGAGCGTCTCGACGTGCTGGTCCGCGAACATCACGATGTGCACGGCGTGGATCCGTTCCGGCCGTCAGACGGGAATGTTCTCGCCGCGGTACAGCGCCTCGAACGTGTCCAGCGTGCGGTTGATGTCGTGCACCACCACGCCGTCGAGCGAGGCCTGCTGCATGCGGCGGCGCTCGTCGGCGTCCGCCGTGAGCACGGTCGTGAGCTTGGCCGCCAGGTCGTCCGCGTCGCCCGGGCGGAACAGGTAGCCGTTCTCGCCGTCGTGCACGAGGTGCGGCAGCGCGACGGCGTCGGCCGCGACCACGGGGAGGCCCGAGGCCATGGCCTCCATGGTCGCGATGGACTGCAGCTCGGCGATCGACGCGATCGCGAACACGCTCGCGCGCGTGAGGGCGGCGCGCAGCTCCTCGTCCGGCACCCGCCCGTGGAACACCACGCGGTCCTCGATCCCCAGCTCCGCGGCGAGCGCCTGCAGCGCGTGCTCCTGGTCGCCGCCGCCCACGAGGTCGAGCCTCGCGTCGAGCGCCGGATCCAGCTTCGCGAGGGCGCGCAGGATGACGTCGACCTGCTTCTCGGCCGTCATGCGGCCGACGAAGACGATGCGGTTCTCCGTGCGCGGTGCGAGGTCGGCCGTGTACTGCGTGCGGTCGATGCCGCAGCTGATCGGGATCACGCCGCTGATGTCGATCTGCGCCTCGAGGAAGTCCGCGGCGCGGCGCGTCGGCGTCGTGACCGCCTCGGTCAGCGCGAACGTGCGCTTCGCGTCATCCCACGCCAGCTTCAAGAACAGCCGGTTGGCCCACTCGGGAAGGCGCGTGTGATCCAGGATGTTCTCCGGCATCACATGGTTGGTCGCGATGATCGGGATGCCCCGCTTGCGCGCCTCGCGCGCGAGGCCGCGTCCGATCACGATGTGCGACTGGATGTGCACGACGTCGGGCTTGACCGCGTCGAGCACGCGCCGCGCGTGGTGCTTCGAGCGCCACGGCCACACGAAGCGCAGCCACTCGTGCCACCAGAGCTTGGTCGACGGCAGGCGGTGCAGCGTCATCTGCTCGCCCTCGATCGTCTCGGTGCGAGGGTCCTCGAGCCTGTACACGGTGTTGGGCGCCACGACGTGGACGTCGTGGCCGCGCTGCACGAGGCCCGCCGCCAGGCGCTCCGCGAACCGTGCCGCGCCGTTGATGTCGGGGGCGAACGTGTCGCATCCGATCAGGATTCGCAGCGGCCGGCGGGCGGTGTCGCCGGAGGGGGAGGTTGTCACGTGCGGCCTCGTGCTTCTGTCAGGGGCGGCTGGGTCTCACGCGGCGGAGCCGGTGCGCCACGGACCGGGTCCGTGACGGCGAGGGAATACGAGGTCCGAGCCTATCCGACGCCTCCGCGCGAACCCGGGCGCCGTGCCGCCGTGCGGCGATGGCGCCGCCCGCGGTCAGGCCTGCGCGGCCCACCACTCGGTGAGCCGGCGCTCGGCCTCCTCCTCGCCCAGCACGCCCTCGTCGAGGCGCAGGTCGAGCAGGAACCGGTAGGCCTTGCCGACGGCGGGGCCGGGGGAGATGCCGAGCACCTCCTGGATGCGGTTGCCGTCGAGCTCGGGGCGGATCGCGTCGATCTCCTCCTGCTCGCGCAGCGACGCGATGCGCGCCTCGATGTCGTCGTAGGCGCGCGCAAGGCGCGTGGCCTTGCGCTTGTTGCGCGTGGTGACGTCGGCGCGGGTCAGGATGTGCAGGCGCTCCAGCCGGTCGCCCGCGTCCCGCACGTAGCGGCGCACGGCCGAGTCCGTCCACGCGCCCTCGGCGTAGCCGAAGAACCGCAGGTGCAGCTCGATCAGCTTCGAGACCGCGTCGATCGTGTCGCCGTCGTAGCGCAGGGCCTGCAGGCGCTTGCGGGCCATCCGCGCGCCGACCAGGTCGTGGTGGTGGAACGACACGGCTCCGCCCGGCTCGAGCTTGCGCGTGCGGGGCTTGCCGATGTCGTGCAGCAGCGCGGCCAGGCGCAGGGCGACATCCGGCTCCTGATCCGGGAAGCGCGCCTGCTCGTGCTCGATCGCCTGCGCGAGCACGGTCAGCGAGTGCTCGTAGACGTCCTTGTGGTGGTGATGCTCGTCGACCTCGAGTTTGAGCGCCGACACCTCGGGCAGGAACTCGTCGATCAGGCCCGTCTCGACCAGCACGCGGATGCCGCGGACGGGGTCCTCGGTCGCGAGCAGGCGGCTGAGCTCGCCCTGGATCCGCTCGGGGCTCACGATCGAGAGCGTCTCGCGCAGGTCCCGGATGGCGGCGAGCGTGCCGTCCTCGACCCCGAACCCGAGCTGGGAGGAGAACCGGGCGGCGCGCAGCATCCGGAGCGGGTCGTCGCCGAAGCTGATGCGCGGATCGATCGGCGTGCGCAGGACGCCGGCGAGCAGATCCTCGACCCCGCCGGTCGGGTCCACGAGCTTGACCTCCGTGACGCGCAGCGCCATGGCGTTGACCGTGAAGTCGCGGCGCACGAGGTCGGCCTCGAGCGTGTCCCCGAACTCCACGGTGGGCTTGCGGGTCACGCCGTCGTAGCTGTCGGCGCGATAGGTCGTGATCTCGACCTGCTCTCCCTGGACGCGGGCGCCGATCGTGCCGAACGCCCGGCCGATGTCCCACTGGGCCGTGGAGATGGGCGTGACGATCCGCAGGATGTCGTCGGGCCGCGCGTCGGTCGTGAAGTCGAGGTCGTGCGTGGCGCGGCCGAGCAGCGCGTCGCGCACCGGACCGCCGACGATCGCGAGGTCGTGTCCGGCGTCGGCGAACGCGCGGGCGAGCGTCGCGACCACCGGCGAGGCCGCGAGGTCGCCGAGGCGCGCGACACCGGCGGCCATGTTGAGCATGCGTTCCAGGGTAGTCGCGCGCGGCGCGCCCCCTCGGTCAGCGGGCGACGCGGTACTGCAGCAGCACGTGCCCCGTCGGCGCGGTCTCGGTGTGCTCGAGCCGCAGCGCAGTCTGCGGCAGGTCGGGCGGGGCGAAGCCCCATCCCGAGCCGATCAGCACGGGCACCACGCGCAGGCGCAGCACGTCGACGAGACCGGCGTCGAACAGGCCGCGCGTGAGCTCGAGGCTGCCCCACACCGCGATCGACGAGAACCGCTCGCGCAGAGCGGCGGCCTCGTCGAGCCCCGGGACCACGTCGATCTCGCCGTCGCCCCACGGCGCGCGGTCGAGCGTGCGCGACACGACGTGCTTGGGCAGTCGCGCGATCGGGACGGCGACGGCCTCGGTCGCCGGATCCGCCTCGGGCCAGTACGCGGCGAACATCTCGTACGTGCGGCGGCCGAGCAGGATGGCGTCGACGGTCTCCAGCCAGCGCATCTGGGCCGAGTCCGTGCGGTCGTCGTCCTCGAACGGCGCCGCCTCGAAGAACGACAGCCCGCCGTCCGGCTCCGCGGCGAACCCGTCGACCGACACGATCTGCTCCACCGTGATGATCCCCATCATCTGCCACCCCCGGGTGTCGGCGAACTCCCCCGGCGCCCACGATGCCCGGCCGCCGCATCCGGATCAAGCCCTCCCGCTCCCTCCCGCGGCTAGCCTGATGCCATGCGCGCGACTGTCTTCCACGGGCCCGGCGACGTCCGCTTCGAGGAGGTGCCCGACCCCGTCATCGTGGACCCCGGCAACGCGATCGTCCGCGTCGTCGCGGCCTGCGTGTGCGGCTCGGACCTGTGGCGCTACCGCGGCGTGACCGAGGCACCGCCGCGACCCGTGCGCATCGGCCACGAGTTCGTCGGCGTTGTCGAGGAGGTCGGCGCCGACGTGACCCGCGTCTCGCCCGGGGACTTCGTGATCGCGCCGTTCTACGACTGCGACATGACGTGCGCGAACTGCCGCAACGGGTTCAGCACGTCGTGCCTCGAGATCGGATGGTGGGGCGGCTCGGATCACGCCGGTCACCCGACCGACGGCGGCCAGGGCGAGTACGTGCGCGTGCCGCACGCCGACGGCTCCCTCACTGTGGTGCCGGGCGGGATGCCCGACGACGCGCTCGTCCCCGGTCTGCTGTCGCTCTCCGACGTCATGCTCACGGGGCATCACGCCGCCGTCTCGGCCGGGGTGCGGCCGGGATCCACGGTCGCGGTCGTCGGCGACGGCGCCGTGGGCCTGAGCGGCGTGCTCGCGGCGGCGCGGCTCGGCGCCGAGCGGATCGTCGCGATGTCGCGGCACGAGCCGCGGCAGGCGCTGGCGCGGGCGTTCGGGGCGACCGACGTGCTGGAGCAGCGCGGCGACGAGGGCATCGCGGCGGTCAAGGACCTGTTCGACGGCATCGGGCCCGACGCGGTGCTCGAGTGCGTCGGCACGAAGGAGTCGATGGACCAGGCCCTGCGCTCGGCGCGTCCGGGCGGCCAGGTCGGGTTTGTGGGCGTTCCTCACGGCGGCCCGGAGCTGCCGGTCCGCACGATGTTCAGCAGCAACGTGGGCGTGCGCGGGGGAGTGGCCCCCGTCCGGAACTACGTCGACGAGCTGCTGCCCGAGGTGCTGTCGGGCGCGATCGACCCCGGCCGCGTGTTCGACCTGACCCTGCCGATGGCGGAGGTCGCCGAGGCCTACGCCGCCATGGACGAGCGCCGCGCGATCAAGTCGCTGCTGCGGCCGTGACGGCCATCCTGCTCGCCCTGGCGAGCGCGGCCGCGTACGGGCTGTCCGACTTCCTGGGCGGCGTGCTCTCCAAGCGCGACAGCCCCTGGACCATCGCGCTGTGGGGGCAGATCGGAGCGCTCCTCGCGGCGGGCGCCGCTGCGCTCGCGATCGGCGGCGCCCCGGCTCCGGTCGACCTCGCGTGGGCCGCGCTGGCCGGCACCGGATCCGCGCTCGGCACGGCGTTCCTCTACCGCGGGCTCGCGGCGGGCCGGATGAGCGTCGTCGCGCCCATCTCGGCCGTCGTCAGCGCGGCCGTGCCCGTGGTGGCCGGGGTCGCCGCCGGCGAGCGGCCCGCGCCGCTCGTGTGGGGCGGCATCGCGGTCGGGCTCGTCGCGATCTGGCTCGTGGCGCGGGTGCCCCCGGCGCACGCCGCGTCTCGGACCGGAACCGCCGCGTCGATCCGGGACGGCGTCCTCGCCGGCCTCGGATTCGGCACGGCCTTCGCGGCGATCGGCCAGTTCCGGGAGGAGGCGGGACTCTGGCCCAACGCGCTCGCGATGCTCGTCGCGGTCGTCGTGCTCGCGGCCGGCGTCCTTCTCGTGCGGGCGGGGATCGCGCTGCCTCCGCGCCGCGCGGGGCTCGCGCTGCTCCCCGGAGTGCTCGGCGCCACGGCGCTGACCTTCTTCCTGTTCGCGACCCAGCACGGCCTGCTGACCGTGGTCTCGGTCATCTCGGCGCTCTACCCGGCCGCGACCGTGATCCTCGCCGCGCTCGTCCTGCGCGAGCGCATCCACCGCGGCCAGGCGGTCGGCCTCGCGGCGTGCGCGGTCGCCGTCGCGCTTGTCGCCGCCGGCTGATCCGCCTCAGGACAGCCGCAGGAACCCGTCCACGATCAGGTCCCGCACGCGCGGCAGCAGCTCGGCCCGCAGCGCCGCGCCGTCGACCTCGAGCAGGTCCGCGATCGCCGCGATCAGCGGGCCCACCGGCAGGTCGCCGTCGCACGCGCCCACCAGGGCGGCGAGCCCCGGGTCGGCCTGCAGCGCACGGCCGAACCCGCCGCCCTGCCGCAGCTCGATCACCTGCGGATCCGCGACGCCCGGCAGGTGATGCCGCGCCTCGGTGACGTCCGGGGCGGTGCGGAGCGTGGCCTCGGCGAGCGCGTCGTCGTCCATCGCGACGAGCCGGTCGTGCGCGGCGAGGGCCTCCGCGAGGTGGATGCCGAGGCCGCCCTCCGACGGGATCGGCTGGGGCACGCGCTCGTATCGCGCGAGGGTCGGCTCATCCGCCGCCCGTCGCAGCAGCACGTACCCGAAGCCGATCGCGCTCACGCCGCGCTCGGCGAAGTCGTCCAGCCAGGCGCCCAGCAGCGCGTCGTGCCGCGCGGAGCCCGGCACCGTCCCGCCGTCGCGGATCCACATCTCCGCGTACTGGATGGGATCGAGCTGCTCGCGCTCGACGACCCAGGCGTCCAGCGGGACATCCGACGACTCGATCCACGCGCGCACGCGGTCGAGCCCGTCGACGCCGCCGCGGGTCTCCCAGTTGCCCAGCAGCTGGGCGACGCCGCCGGGCTCGAGGACGGCGCCGACGCCGGCGATCACCTTCTCGACCAGCGCATCCCCGACCATCCCGCCGTCGCGGTACTCGTAGTCCGGCACGCCCAGGGCGCGCGGCGTGATCACGAACGGCGGATTGGAGACGACGCGGTCGAACGTCTCGCCCGCGACCGGATCGAAGAGGCTGCCGTGCCGGGTCTCCACCCGGCCGCCCTCGGCGTTGAGCAGTGCGTTCAGGCGCGCGAACGCGAGCGCGCGCTCGGAGAGGTCCGTCGCGACCGCGGAGTCGGCGTACCGCAGGGCGCGCAGCGCCTGCACGCCGCACCCGGTGCCGAGGTCGAGCACGCGCCCCGCGGGCGTCGGCAGCTGCAGGCCGGCCAGCGTGAGCGAGGCCCCGCCGACGCCGAGCACATGGTCCTCGGCGAGCGCCCCGCCGCCGATCGCGAGCTCGTCCAGGTCGCTCGCGAACCACCACTCGCCCGCGCCCTCGCTGTCGAGGTACGACTGGGGCCGGACGATCGCGCGCGGCTCGACCGCATCGCCCGCGACCTCGGCCAGGCCGAGCGACTGGAGGCCGCGGGCGCCGAGGCGCGGCAGCGCCGCATCCACCGCCGGCAAGGGCTGCGCGATGCCGAGCACCAGCAGCCGTCCGAGCGTCGCGAGCGCATCCGACCTGCCGCCGAGCGCGCGCAGCGCCGGGACCCTCAAGCCGCGCCCGATCGCGTCGTCGGCCTCGACGCCCCACGCGGCGCGCAGCGCCTCCGAGCGGAAGCGCGCGGCCGCCAGGTCGCTGGCGAGCGCGGAGCACAGGGCGGCATCGGGGTTCGGGGTCACGGTCCCATTCAACCCCGTGCCGTGTCTCACTTCCGCGCGGAATCGCCCCTGGATTCCGCGCCGAACTGAGACATGGAAGGGGCAGAAAACGGATCTTGCACTCTCACCCCGAGAGTGCTAAAACGGAATTGAGTCCTCATGACTCAGGTCTGAATCGCCACGAGCAGACAGGAGGAGGAATCACGATGGCGATGTTCTTCGACCCGTTCCGTGAGTTCGACCGCGTGGCCGAGCAGCTGTTCGACCGGCAGGGTCCGCGGCTGATGCCGATGGACCTGTACCGCGACGGCGACCACTACGTCCTGAGCGCCGACCTGCCGGGCATCGACCCGGGCAGCGTCGACATCGACGTGGACGGCCAGCTGCTCACCATCCGCGCCGAGCGCACCGCCCGCAGCGCCGAGGGCGTGAAGTGGATCACCCGCGAGCGCGCCACGGGCTCGTACCTGCGCCAGCTCAACCTGGGGCAGGGCATCGACACGGCCGGCATCTCGGCGACCTACGACAACGGCGTGCTGAGCGTGCTCATCCCGATCAGCGAGAAGGCCAAGCCGCGCAAGATCGAGGTCCAGCGCTCCATGACCGCGTCGCAGGACGTCACGCCCGAGCTGACGGCGTAGCCCGCGCAGACGAGGAGGGACCCGGCCGTCGGCCGGGTCCCTCCTCGCGTGCCGGGGGGCGTCAGACGTCGCGGCGCGCACCCTCCGAGGGCACGACCGTGAAGGCATGGGGGGCCGCGAAGCCGCGGTCCGCGAACGCGGCGGTCGCGGCCTCGGCCACGGCGTCGACGCGCGCCTCGTCGACCAGGGCGATGGCCGCTCCGCCGAAGCCGCCGCCCGTCATGCGGGCGCCGACCGCGCCCTCGGCGAGCGCGGTCTCCACGGCCGTGTCGAGCTCGGGCACCGAGATCTCGAAGTCGTCCCGCATCGAGGCGTGCGACGCGACCAGCAGGTCGCCGATGGCGCGCGGCCCCTGAGCGCGCAGGGTCTCGACCGTGTCGAGCACGCGCTGGTTCTCGGTGACGATGTGCCGGATGCGGCGGAACGTCACGTCGTCGAGGAGCTCGCGCGCGCGATCCAGCTCCGCGACGGTCACGTCGCGCAGCGCGGGCACGCCCATGGCGGCCGCGCCCCGCTCGCACGCCTCGCGGCGCTCGCGGTAGCCGCCGGTCGAGTGCGAGTGCTTGACCCGCGTGTCGATCACGAGGAGCGAGAGCCCCTCGCGCGCGAAGCCGAGGTCGACCGACTGGGTCTCGAGGCTGCGGCAGTCGAGGAACGTCGCGGCGTCCGCGCGGCCCATGATCGACGAGACCTGGTCCATGATCCCGGTGGGGGCGCCGACCGCCTCGTTCTCGGCGCGGCGCCCGACGCGCGCCATGTCGAGGGGCGCGAGGCCGAGGCCCCACAGCTCGTCGAGCGCCGAGGCCACGGCGCCCTCGATGGCCGCCGACGACGACAGGCCCGCGCCGATCGGCACATCCGACGCGATCGCGATGTCCACGCCCGGCACGTCGGCCGCGGCGCGGCCGGATGCGGCGAGCGCGGCCCAGGCCACGCCCAGCGCGTACGCGGCCCACTCGGGCACGACGCCGCCCGTCACCGCGTGACCGGCGGGGCCGTCGAACGTCGCGGCGAGCTCGGCGACGGGCAGCTCGACGGGCTGCTCGGCGAACGTCGACACCACGCGGACCACGCCGTCGCCGCGCGTGGCCGCGGCGGCGTAGGTGCGGTGCTGGATCGCGAAGGGCAGCACGAAGCCCTCGTTGTAGTCGGTGTGCTCGCCGATCAGGTTCGCGCGGCCGGCCGACGACCACACGCCGGCGGCGGGGGATCCGGCGACCCGGGCGAAGAGCTCCTGAGCCTGGACGAGGGCGGTCACGCCTCGACCCCCGCGGCCTGGTCGGCCTCGGCGATCGCGATGCGCAGGCGCTCCGCGGACTGCTCGGGCGGCACGTCGCCGATCCACGCGCCCATCGCGGCCTCCGAGCCCGCGAGGAACTTGAGCTTGTCGGCCGCGCGACGCGGCGACGTGAGCTGCAGGTGCAGGCGGGCGCTGTCGCGGCCGACCTCGACCGGTGCCTGGTGCCACGCCGCGATGTACGGGGTCGGCGTCGTGTACAGGGCGTCGACACCGCGCAGCAGGCGCAGGTAGAGCGGCGCGAGCTCGTCGCGCTCCTCGGCCGTGAGCTCGGCGAAGTCGGCCGCGTGGCGGCGCGGCGCGAGGTGCACCTCGACGGGCCAGCGCGCGGCGAACGGCACGTAGCCGATCCAGTGCTCGCCCTCGACGACGACGCGGGGTCCCGCCGACTCGAACTCGATGATGCGGTCGAACAGGTCCGCGCCCTCGCGCTCGATCGACGCCAGCAGCAGCTGCGTGCGCGGCGTGACGTAGGGGTAGGCGTAGATCTGGCCGTGCGGGTGCTGCAGCGTGACGCCGATCTCCTCGCCGCGGTTCTCGAACACGAACACCTGTCGCACGCCGGGCAGCGCCGACAGCGCGGCCGTGCGGTCGGCCCAGGCCTCGATCACGGTGCGCGCGCGCGTGACCGACTGCGTGCCGAACGAGCCGGTGCGCTCCGGGCTGAAGCACACGACCTCGCAGCGGCCGACCGAGGTGCGCGAACGGCCGAGGCCGGGGGCGTTCAGGTCGTCCAGGCCGCGCGGAGCGTCCTCCGCCGCGGGAGCGTCGCCGAACGCCTCGTCCAGCGCGGGGCCGAAGGAGGGCGAGCGGTTCTCGAACACCGCGACGTCGTACGACGACGGCAGCTCCGACGGGTTCGTCGGCGTCTGGGGCGCCAGCGGGTCCAGGTCGGCCGGGGGCAGGTGCGCGCGGTTCTGGCGCGCGGCCGCCACCGAGATCCAGTCGCCGGTCAGCACGTCCCGGCGCATGGTCGCCGTCGCGGGGCGCGGGTCGAGCTCGCGCTCGTCGACGCGGCGCTCGGGCGGCAGCGTCGTGCCCGGGTCGTCGTAGTAGATCAGCTCGCGGCCGTCGGCCAGGCGGGCCGGGCGGCGCACGACGCCGGCGCCCAGCTCCGTCGCGGGCAGGTCGGGGGTGTGCGTCATGGGGATCCTTCGGGAGATGCGGCGCATGTTGACGTCAACATGCATGATAGAGGTAGAACGCCGAGAGGCGGTACACGAGGTTTCGATCGAAGGAGAGCAGGATGGCGCGCAGCGTGTCGGCCGCCGACGTCGCGCGGCTCGCGGGCGTCTCGGGGCAGACGGTGTCCCGCGTGGCCAACGGCGCCGCCAACGTGGACCCCACCACCCGCGCGCGGGTCGAGGCCGCCATGGCCGAGCTCGGCTACCGCCCCAACCGGGCCGCCCGCGCGCTGCGCACCGGCCGCACGCGCACGATCGGCGTCCTCGTCCGCACCCTCGCCACGGTCGGCAACGCCCGCGTGCTCGAGGCCGTGGTCGCGGCCGGGGCCGCGCGCGACCACGCCGTGCTGGTCCTGACCCTCGCGGACGACACACCCGGATCGGCGCAGGCGGCGTTCGCCGCGCTGTCGGATCACCGCGTCGACGGCGCGATCGCGCTCAACGAGGCGACGCCGACCGTGCGGGCCGCCGGTGCCGCCGCCTTCCCGCTGGTCGCCGTCGACTCGGCCCCGGCGCCCAGCCTGATCGCGATCGAGTCGGACCACGCCGGGGGAGCGGCCGCCGCCGTCGCCCGCCTCCGGGATGCGGGTCACGCCACGGTGCACCACCTCGCGGGCCCCGCGGGCTCGTATGCCGCGGACGAGCGAGAACGCGGCTGGCGCGAGGCGCTCGGCGCCCCGGCACCCGAGCCGCTCCGCGGCGACTGGTCGGCGCGCTCCGGCTACGAGCGCGGTGTCGCGCTGGCCGCCGACCCCGAGGTCACCGCCGTGTTCGCCGGGAACGACCAGATGGCGCTGGGCCTGCTGCGGGCGCTGCGCGAGGCCGGCCGCCCGGATGTCGCGGTGATCGGCTTCGACGACGTGGTCGACGCGGCCGACTACCAGCCGCCGCTCACCACGGTCGCGCAGGACTTCGACGCACTCGGCGACGCCGCCGTCGCCCTGCTGATCGACCGGCTCGAGGGCCGTCCCGTGCCCGAGCGCACCGTCATCCCGACCCGCCTGGTGGCGCGCGCGAGCGGCTGAGGCCCGACCGCCTCGCCGAGTCGCGGCGCATCCGGGATGCACACAGGCGCCTCCGTAGAATCGAGAGGATCCGCGACCCGGTCCGGCGGCGAGACCCGCCGGCGACATCCGGGATGCGATCCACACGCATATGACGACGGACCTCCCCCGGCGCCAGGCCGAACCCCGCAGACGGCCGCTCGCCCCTCTCCCCGCGGCGGCGTTCGCCGTGCTCCTCGGGCTGGCCTGCGCGGCGCCCGCCCACGCGGCGGTCGAGCCGGACGAGCCGACGGCCGATCTCACGCTCGCGCCCGCCGCGCAGGGATTCCTGCGGCCCGGTGCCTCGCTGACCACGACGCTCACGGTCGAGAACGCCTCGACGGAGCCGATCGAGGGCGCGACCGCGACCCTCTCGATCGGCCGCACGCCCCTCGCGGACCGCACGCAGCTGCGCGCGTGGCTCGACGGGACGACCCAGGGCGTCACGCTGACCCCCGCGGGCACGGCGCCGGCCGAGGACCTCGCCCCCGGGGCGCAGGACACGGTCGGGATCGCCGTTCCCGCCGACCACGAGGCGCTCGAGGGGCTGCGGCCCGGCGTGTACCCGATCCGGGCGCAGCTCGGCGATGCCACGGCCGAGAGCGTCGTGGTGATCGAGGACGAGAGCGAGCCGGTCGGCCTGGTCGTCCCCATCACGGCCGCGCCGCAGTCGTCGGGTCTGCTCGGGGCCGAGCAGCTCGCGGAGCTCACCGCGCCCGAGGGCGCGCTCACCGCCCAGCTCGACGCGGTCGCGGGCACCGAGGCCATCCTCGCGATCGATCCCGCGATCCCGGCGGCGATCCGGGCGCTGCGGGACACGGCACCCGAGAGCGCCGTGGAGTGGCTCGACCGCCTCATGGTCATGCCGAACGACCGCTTCGCGCTGCAGTTCGCGGACGCCGACGTCGCGGCCCAGCTCCAGGCCGGGCTCGAGACGTCGCTGTCGCCGATCTCGCTCGAGGCGTACCTCGCGGCGCCCCCGCAGCCGGATCCGACGCCCACGCCGACCGAGACGGTCGCGGGGGCGCCCGACCCGGAGGAGGAGCTCGACCTCGACGCGCTGCTCGACATCGGCGACGCCGAGCCCTCGATCCACTGGCCCATGCCCGGGGCCGTGGGTCCCGGCGTCCTCGACGCGCTGCGGACGCCGGATCCCGACGCGATCGCGCTCGTCCCGTCCGACGCGACGACGCAGGGTGCCGACGGATCCGCGGTGCCGGCCCGCGGCGACGGCCTGCTGATCTACGACGCGGGCGTCACCGCGGCGCTCGACGACGTGGCCGGGGCGACCGGCGAGCCCGCGCGGGACGCCGCCGCGGTCGCGGCGAGCGCGGAGCTGTGGTTCGCGGGCGAGCAGGCGGGGGATGCGCCGCTCCTCGTCGCGCTCGACCGCGGGGCCGGGCTGACCGACGAGGACGGCGCGGACGACGCCGCGGCCGACCTCGTCGATCGGCTCAGCGCGGCCGTGGACGTCGTGACGGGCAGCGCCGCGATCGACGCGCAGCGCCTGCCGCAGCTGCTCGACGCCGCGCCGGCGGCCGTGACGCCGGCCGAGCCGTCCGCGGACGAGAGCCGGGCGGCCTTCGTCACCGAGACCATCGAGTCCGAGAAGCGCATCGCCCGCACGGCCACGGTGCTCGAGGACCCGACCCTGCTCACGGGCCAGGTGCGCGCCGAGGCGCTGCACGTGCTCTCCGTCGGCTGGGACGGCGAGCGCTCGGCGTGGGAGGACGCGGTCGCGGCCTTCCGCGAGCGCACCGGAGAGCGCGCGAACGCCGTGGGCATCGAGCCCCCCGCCACGGTCCAGCTGATCAGCGCGGGTGCGAACCTGCCCGTCTGGATCCGGAACGACCTCCCGTACGAGGTGACGGTCACGCTCGTCGCCCGCCCGGACGATCCGCGTCTCGACGTGGTCGAGTTCACGCAGGTGGTGGCGCAGCCGAGCAGCAGCACGACGATCGAGGTCCCGGTCGAGGCCCGGGTCGGAAACGGCGACGTCGACATCGAGCTCAGTCTGCTGAGCCCCGAGGGCGAGCTGATCGGCCCCGTGCAGACCGTGGAGGTCACGGTGCGCGCCGACTGGGAGCGCATCGGCATCATCGTGCTCGTCGCCCTCGTCGTCGGCCTGATCGGCACGGGCATCGTGCGCACCGTGCTGCGCCGGCGCCGCGCCGCGGCGGCCGAGCCGACCGGATCCTCCGGGACCGACGACGAGCCCTCGAAGGGACCGGATGCATAGCCTCGGACGCGCGAGCGCCATGATCGCGGCCGGCACGCTCGTCTCGCGCGTGACCGGCCTGATCCGCACCACCGTGCTCGTCGCCGCGATCGGCGCCTTCGGGCACGCGTCCGACGCGTTCACGATCGCCAACCAGCTCCCGAACT
Source organism: Microbacterium lacusdiani (assembly GCF_054779895.1). NCBI lineage: Bacteria > Bacillati > Actinomycetota > Actinomycetes > Micrococcales > Microbacteriaceae > Microbacterium > Microbacterium lacusdiani. The sequence continues at coordinate 44,746 of NZ_BAAGXJ010000002.1, forward strand.
ACGTGTTCCAGGTGATCTCGGCCGGCCTCATCACGGCCGTGCTGGTCCCCCAGGTGGTGAAGTGGAGCGGCCGCGAGGACGGCGGTCGCGAGCACCTCTCCAAGCTGTTCACGCTCGGCACGGTCGTGCTCCTCGTGGTGACGGCGCTCGCGATGCTGGCGGCGCCATGGCTCATCCGGCTCTTCGGCGCCGACTACACGCCCGACCAGATCGCGCTCGGCACGGCGTTCGCGTACTGGTGCCTGCCGCAGGTGTTCTTCTACGGCATGTTCGCGCTCATCGGCGAGACCCTGAACGCACGCCGCGTCTTCGGCCCGTACGCGTGGGCGCCGATCGTCAACAACATCGTGTCGATCGTGGGCTTCGCGGTCTTCATCGCCGTCTTCGGCGGCGAGCGCAGCGAGGTCGGCGAGTGGGACCCGACGATGATCGCCGTGCTCGGCGGGGTCACCACGTTCGGCATCGTGGCCCAGACGCTCGTCCTGGTGGTGTTCTGGCGCCGGACCGGCCTGCACCTGCGTGCCGACTTCCACTGGCGCGGGATGGGGCTCGGCGAGATCCGCTCGCTCGCGGGCTGGAGCTTCGCGATGCTGCTCGTGGGCCTCGTGGTGTCGACCGTGCAGCAGCAGGTGATCTCGGCCGCCTCGGGTGACGACGCGTCGGCGACCGTGTGGTTCAACGCGTGGCTCGTCTTCATGCTGCCGTACTCGATCATCGTGATGTCGATCGGGACGCCGTACTTCACGCAGCTGTCGGAGCACGCCTCGGCCGGGCGCGACGACGAGGTCCGCGGCGACATCCAGCGCAGCATCCGCACGCTCGGCCTGCTCGTCGTGATCGCGGCCGTGGCGCTCATCGTCGCGGCCGTGCCCGCGTCGCGCATCTTCACCGGCAGCGCGGGGGAGGCCGTCGCGGCGGCTCCCGTCCTGATCGGATTCCTCGCGAGCCTGGTGCCCCTGGCCGTGCAGTTCGTCGTCCAGCGCACGTTCTACGCGTACGGCGACACCCGCACGCCGTTCTTCTTCACGCTGTTCCAGGCCCTGATCGCCATCACCCTCGCCCTGCTGATGCCGCTCGTCGTGTCCGAGGACCACCTCACCGCCGCCGTCGCGCTGTGCCAGTCGCTGTCGAGCATCGCGCAGGCCGTGCTCGCCGGCTGGCTGCTGCGCCGCCGGCTCGGGCCGCTCGGGATGGGCGGGTCGCTCTGGGCCCTCACCCGCTTCACGTCGGCGGCGATCCCCGCCGGCGCCGCGGCCTTCGGCGTGTACCTGCTGGCCGGCGGCCCGGGCGGATGGATGGCGGCGGACGGCATCGACGGGATGCCGGGCAAGCTGCTGGGCGCGGTCGGCACGGGCGTGGTCGGCCTCGTCGCCCTCGTGATCTACGTCGCCGTGCTGGCGCTGTTCCGCGCGCCCGAGCTGCGCACCGCCGCGGGCCTCCTCGGCCGCCTCCTCGGGCGCTGACCCGCGACCATCTCGGGAGCGCTCCCACTCACCGGGATGACGCGGGCATACATGCCCTTGTGACGCCCCGGGCGCCTCATTAGCGTGCGAGACACCGTGCGCACCGCGCCGGAGCATGACCACGAGTACGAGGGGGTACCGTCACGTGTCGTTCCTGGACAGGCAGCACACCATCGCCCCGCCCGGATACAGCCGATGGCTCATCCCCCCGGCGGCGCTGGCCATCCACCTCTGCATCGGGCAGGCCTACGCGACGAGCGTCTACAAGAACGCGCTGGTCGCGCACTTCGACACCTCGCTCACGGCGATCGGGATCATCTTCTCGATCGCCATCGTCATGCTGGGGGTCTCGGCGGCCCTGCTCGGCACGTGGGTCGAGAGGGTCGGCCCGCGCAAGGCGATGTTCACGTCGGCGTGCTTCTGGGCATCCGGGTTCCTGATCGGGGCGCTCGGCATCGCGACGTCGCAGCTGTGGCTCGTGTACCTGGGCTACGGCGTGATCGGCGGCATCGGCCTCGGCATCGGCTACATCTCGCCGGTGTCGACGCTGATCAAGTGGTTCCCCGACCGGCCGGGGCTCGCGACCGGCATGGCCATCATGGGCTTCGGCGGCGGCGCGCTGGTCGCCTCCCCGGTCTCGCGGCAGCTGATGTCGCTGTACGACCCGGCGTACGACCCGGCCGACTCCACGTCGGTCGCCTCCGGATCGGCCGTCGCGATGCTGTTCCTGACGCTCGGCATCGTGTACTTCCTCGTCATGATGATCGGCGTCTTCAACGTGCGCACGCCCGCCCCCGACTGGAGGCCGGCCGGATGGGATCCCGCCAGCATCAAGAGCAAGCCGCTCGTCACCACGGCGCACGTGTCGGCGCGCAACGCGCTCCGGACGCCCCAGTTCTGGATGCTGTGGATCGTGCTGTTCTGCAACGTGACCGCCGGCATCGGGATCCTCGAGCAGGCGAGCCCGATGATCCAGGACTTCTTCCGCACGGGCGAGGCGTCGCTCGTGACCGCGACCACGGCGGCGGGCTTCGTGGCGCTGCTGTCGCTGTTCAACATGGCGGGCCGGTTCGTGTGGTCGTCGATCAGCGACTTCATCGGCCGCAAGCCGATCTACATGGTCTACCTCGGCGTGGGCGTCGTGCTGTACACGCTGCTCGCGCTCGTGGGAGCGAGCAGCACGCTGCTGTTCGTCGCGCTGGCGGCGGTCATCCTGTCGTTCTACGGCGGCGGGTTCGCGACCATCCCGGCGTACCTGCGCGACCTGTTCGGCACGTTCCAGGTGGGCGCCATCCATGGGCGCCTGCTCACCGCCTGGTCGGCGGCGGGCATCGCGGGGCCGCTCATCATCAACGGCTTCCTGGACGCGCAGGGCGAGCCCGGCCAGCTGGTGGCGGCGGACTACCGCCCCGCCCTCCTGACCACGGTCGGCGTGCTCGCGGTGGGCTTCGTGGCGAACCTGCTGGTCCGGCCCGTCGCGGCCCGGTTCCACGAGCCGGCGGCCGCCGCGACGGCCGAGCCGCCCGCCGTGGCCCACGCGGGCGCCGCCGCACGGAGCGCGGCGACGACGATCGACGACGAGGAGGGCCGATGACCAGGACCGAGATCCCGGCCGACGCGCCGGAGCAGCGCGGACAGACGATGCGACTGGTGCTCTCGTGGCTGATCGTGGGGATCCCGCTCGCGTACGCGCTCATCCAGACGATCTCCTCGGTGATGCCGCTGTTCGCGGGCTGAACCGCGCGCATCGCACCTGGATGGGCGCCGCGTCAAGCCTCTATTAGTGCACTCAGGGCTCGTGGTTCTCTGATGTCCCCCGGCGAGGGCCGGGGCACACAGCAGAGAGCGAGGTCGGACATGAGCACCACCGACCACGGCACGCGGCGCTTCGCGGAGACGCCCGTGCAGAAGGCGGCCTTGGTCTTCGGGATCGTCTTCTTCATCGTCGGGCTCGGCGGATTCATCCCCGGGCTGACGCAGGACGTCGAGAGCCTCCAGTTCGCGGGCCACGAGTCGCACGCGATGCTGATGGGGGTCTTCCAGGTGTCGATCCTGCACAACATCGTGCACCTGCTCTACGGAGTGGTCGGCGTCCTGGCCGCCCGCACGTTCGGCGGAGCCAAGCAGTTCCTCATCTGGGGCGGCGCCGTATACGCGCTGCTGTGGCTGTACGGACTGGTGGTGCCGGACGAGCACGCGGCCAACTTCGTGCCGCTGAACGCCGCCGACGACTGGCTGCACTTCGTGCTGGCCGCCGCGATGATCGCTCTGGGCGTCCTCCTCGGTCGCCGCACGGCGCACGCGACGCACGATCGCCACTGACGCGCACACACCCGCAGCCCCGGTCGCCCGCAAACGACCGGGGCTGCGACTCGTATCGATAGATGTTGGTCTATGGAATAGCCCGCGCGTACCATGTGTTGTGGCAGTTGGAACCCCGCCCGACATCACACTCTGGAGGCCTCGTGCGACAGCTCATCATCATCGGATCGGGTCCGGCCGGATTCACCGCCGCGATCTACGCGGCCCGGGCGAACCTGAGCCCCCTCGTCGTGGCCAGCTCGGTCGAGGTGGGCGGTGAGCTGATGAACACCACCGAGGTCGAGAACTTCCCAGGGTTCCCCGAGGGCATCATGGGCCCCGAGCTCATGCAGAAGATGCAGGAGCAGGCCGAGAAGTTCGGCGCCGAGATCCGCTACGACGACGTGACGGAGCTCGACCTGTCGGGCGACGTCAAGAAGGTCACGCTCGGCAGCGGCGCCGTCGAGGAGGCGCAGGCCGTGATCTTCGCGACCGGCTCGGCCTACCGGAAGCTGGGCCTCCCGGGCGAGGAGCGCCTGTCCGGCCACGGCGTCTCGTGGTGCGCCACGTGCGACGGCTTCTTCTTCCGCGAGAAGACCATCGCGGTCGTCGGCGGCGGCGACTCGGCCATGGAGGAGGCGACCTTCCTCACCAAGTTCGCGTCGAAGGTCTACGTGATCCACCGCCGCGACACGCTCAAGGCCTCCAAGATCATGCAGCAGCGCGCCCTGGCGAACGAGAAGATCGAGTTCATCTGGAACGCCGAGGTCGCCGACATCCTGGGCGAGTCGGCCGTCGAGGGCGTCACGCTGCGCGACACCGTCACGGGCGAGACGCGCGACCTGGCGCTCGAGGGCCTGTTCGTCGCGATCGGCAACGACCCGCGCACGCACCTCGTGCACGACCAGCTCGAGCTGACCCCCGAGGGCACGATCGCCGTGATCGGCCGCACCTCGCGCACGTCGGCCTCGGGCGTGTTCGCGGCGGGCGACGTCATCGACCCGACCTACCGCCAGGCCGTCACGGCCGCGGCGAGCGGCACGGTCGCCGCGCTGGACGCCGAGCACTTCCTGGCGTCGCTGGGCGACGCCGGCGAGCCGGCCCCCGCCGAGGACCAGCTCGTCGAGGCCTGAGAGGCCGCGGAACAACCACAGCCCCTCCCGCGTTGCGGGTGAAGACGCACTTCCCACCGAAGGAGATCCACATGACCGCCAAGGCCACCACCTCGGCCACGTTCGAGCAGGACGTCCTGCAGGCCGACGGCCCCGTGCTCGTCGACTTCTGGGCCGCGTGGTGCGGCCCGTGCCGCATGGTCGCGCCGGTGCTCGACGAGATCCAGGCCGAGAACCCCGACAAGATCACGATCCTCAAGCTCAACGTCGACGAGAACCCGGATCTGGCCATGAAGTACCAGATCACGTCGATCCCGGCCATGAAGGTCTTCAAGAACGGCGAGGTCGCCACCACGATCATCGGCGCCAAGCCGAAGTTCGCGCTCGAGCAGGACCTCGCGGAGTTCCTCAAGTAAGGACCCGCACCTCACGAAGCCCCGGCCCCGCGCCGGGGCTTCGTCGTTCCCCGTGCGACGGATCAGCGCCCGTCGACGACGCGGACGACCGCATCCCAGCGGCGGTGCGTGTTCTCCTGGCCGATCAGGCGCCAGACCGCGCGGGTCAGCTCCGGGTACTCGGCGGCGATCAGGCGCAGCAGGCGCTGATTGCGAGCGGCCGTGGGGCGCAGGCCGCCGTCCGCCTCGATGTGCTCCGCTCGGAGGGTGAAGACGACGAGCTCGTCGACCGTCGGCAGGTCCTCCATGAACTCCCAGGGGTCCTCGCCGCCGCGCAGCCGCTCGTGGATGAGCGTCGCGAGCTCGTCCGCGGCCTCGGCGCGCAGCACCTCGACGCTCGCGCGTCGGCGGGGGAGTTCGGCGGGCTCGCTCACCATACAAGGCTACGCGCGCACGCCTGGACGGGATCCGGATGCCCCACTCTGTGGAGAGCGCGCGATCTCGGCACCGAGATCACATCCATCCGGCGAGAGGACATCCATCCTCGTGTGATCTCGCGCGCCCGATGTGACGTGGACGGAGCGGATGTGATCTCGAGCAGCGGGATGCCCGCGCTCAGCGGCGAGCGGAGTAGAGGAGCTCGGGCCGGCCGGCGTGGCCGTAGCGCGGCTCGCGGGCGGCGAGCCCGGCCTCGACCAGCCGCTCGAGATAGCGGCGGGCGCTGACCCGCGACATCCCCAGGCTCTCGCCCAGCTCGGCGGCCGAGACGGGTTCGGTCTGCGCCTCGAGCGCCTCGGCGACGCGCTCCAGCGTGAGCGGGGAGACGCCCTTGCGCTGACCTGCGGACGCGAGCGCGTCCCGGCGCAGCAGCGCATCGACCGCGGACTGGTCCAGCGGAGCGCCGGCGACCAGCGCGGCATCGCGCTCGTGCGCCCTCCAGACGTCGTCGAGCCGCTCGTGCAGGGCCTGCATGGGGAAGGGCTTCACGAGGTAGTGGTGCACGCCGTGGGCGCGGGCGAGCCGGACCGTCTCGAGGTCGCGTGCCGCGGTCACCGCGATCACCTCGACGCGCGACCCGGCCGCGCGCGCCCGCCCCAGCACCGTGACGCCGGAGATGTCCGGCAGGTACACGTCGAGCAGCATGACGTCGGGCTCGAGCTCGGCGAGCGCGCGCAGCGCCTCCGTGCCTGTCGACGCGACGCCCACGACCTCGTACCGCGGATGGCGCTCGACGAAGCCCCGCGTGACGTGCGCCACCGCGAAGTCATCCTCGACGATGAGCGCCCGCAGCCGCGTCACGACAGCGCCTCCTCGCGACGGGCGGGCGCGGGAGATCCGCTCGCCGGCAGCGCCACGACGAAGCGCGCGCCGCCCGCGGGGGAGCCGCCCACCTCCACCGTGCCGCCCAGCCGCTCCACGATGCGCGCGACGAGCGTGAGCCCGTATCCGCGACGCCCACCCCGGTCCTTCGTCGAATAGCCGAGCGAGAATACGTCGTGCCGGCGGTCCTCCGGCACTCCGGGACCGTCGTCGTCGACCACGATGTCGATCCGGTCCTCCCCGCCCTGGATGCGCACGGTGACCGTGCCGCCGCGGCCGGCGGCGTCCATGGCGTTGTCGAGGAGGTTGCCCACGACGGTCACGAGATCTCCACCCTCACCGCGGCCCTGAGCGAGGTGCGAGTCGCGCGTGATGGTCAGGGCCACCCCCAGCTCGCGCGCACGCGCCCGCTTCGCGAGCAGCAGTGCGGCCAGCTCGATGTCGTGTATGCCGTCATGGGCATCCACTCGCGTGATCGCCCCGCCGTCGCCGCTGCGCTCGATCACCCGCATGGCGGCGTCGGTCTCGCCGAGCTCGATCAGCCCGCCGAGCGTGTGCAGCGTGTTGGCGAACTCGTGCTGCTGCGCCCGGAGGCCCTCGGTGAGGCTCTGCGCGCCCGCGAGCTCCTGCAGCGCGCGATCCAGCTCCGTGCGGTCGAGCAGGATCACCACGGTGCCCACGTCGCGGCCGTGCACCCGCACGGGCGCGGCCCGGGCGACGAGCACCCGCTCGCCCGACAGCACGAGCCGCTGCGGCGCCTCGCCCGCCCTCACCTCGTCCAGCAGCCCGGCGAGGTCGTCCTCGAGCAGGTCGGCGGCCGCCACTCCGATCGCGTCCGCCGGCGATTCCAGCCCGAGCAGGCGCGCCGCGGCATCGTTGCACAGCGACACCCGCCCGTCGTCGTCGAAAGCCACGAGGCCCTCCCGGATGCCGTGCAGCGTCGCCTCCCGGGTCTCCAGCAGCCCGCGGATCTCGTCCGGCTCCAGACCGTAGATGCGCCGCCGCACCATGCGCGCCACGCCCGTCGCGGCGACGACGCCGATAACGGTGGCCGCGCCGAGCGCCAGCAGGAAGCCGGTCATGTCGGCCAGGAAGTCCGCGCGGAGGTCCGACTCCAGGATGCCGACCGACACCTGGCCCATGACCTCGCCGTCGCCGTCGAACACCGGGACCTTGACGCGCCAGGACTCGCCGAGGGTGCCGGTCTGCGTTCCCACGTACATCTCTCCCGACAGCGCGACGCTCGGATCCGTCGACACGACCTCGCCGATCAGGTCGGGGTTCGGGTGCGAGTACCGGATGCCCTCGTCGTCCGTGACGACGACGTACGCGACGTCCGAGGCGTCGCGGATCAGCTCGGCGATCGGCTGGATCACGGCGGAGGGATCCGGATCGTCGTACGCCTCCAGGATCGTGGGAAGCTGCGCGACCGACTGGGCGACCGCGATCATGCGCTCCTGGGATGCCTCGCGGATCTGCCGCTCCTGCGTCCAGAGGGCGGCGAGTCCGACGGTGAGCACGACCGCGAGCACGATGACGACCTGCAGCAGCACGAGCTGCGTGCGGAGCGTCATCGCCTTCATCACGCGGCCCATCGTAGGCGAGCGCGCCGCGACCGGACCCGGGCGGCCGGGGGACCGAAACGACCGAAAGTCCCCGTTGCGAACGCAAGCCGCGCAGGCCCCGGCGACCGCCCTAGGCTCCGGACATCCCGCTCGCGGCGTCGACGCCGCGCGACACAGGACTGGACTCGAGGAGGAGCCCATGACACAGCACACCCGTACGCCCGCCCGCCTCATCGCCGGCGCGTTCCTCGGCGCCGCGGCGCTCGCCCTGACCGCGTGCTCCGGTGCCGGCGGCGGCACCGCGGGAGGCGGCGGCGAGGAGCCGGCCGCCATCCAGAGCGTGTCGGTCATCGCCCCCGCCGACCCGGGCGGCGGCTGGGACCAGACCGCGCGCGCGGCCGCCGAGGCCCTCACCTCTGCCGGGCTGGTGTCGTCCGCGCCGGTCACGAACATCGGCGGCGCCGGCGGCACCATCGGCCTCGCGTCGCTCGCGACCGAGACCGACCCGAACACCCTGATGATCACCGGCAGCGTCATGGTCGGCGCGGTCGAGACCAACCAGTCCGAGAACCGCATCGAGGACATGACGCCGATCGCGCGCCTCACGGAGGAGCCGCTCGTGCTGGTCGTCCCCGGTGACAGCGAGTACGACACGCTCGACGACTTCCTGTCCGACTGGGCCGAGCAGGGCGCGTCACTGCCCATCACGGGCGGCTCCTCGGGCGGCATCGACAACATCCTCGCGGCGCAGCTGCTCGAGGACGCCGGCGTCGAGGACGTCGTCGGCTCGCTCAACTACATCGCGAACGCGGGTGGCGGCGAGGCCGTGACCCTGCTCCTGAGCGGCCAGGTCGCGGCCGGCATCTCGGGCGTCGGCGAGTTCGCCGAGCAGATCAAGGCGGGGGAGCTGAAGGCGCTGGCCGTCTCGTCGGCGGAGCCCGCGGCGCTGCTCCCGGACGTCCCGACCCTGCAGGAGCAGGGCGTGGACATCGCGCTGACGAACTGGCGCGGCCTGATCGCGCCCGGCGGCATCGAGGACGCGCAGAAGGAGGCGCTCGTCGGCCTCGTCACCGACCTCCACGAGACCGAGGAGTGGACCGAGACCCTCGAGACGAACGGATGGACCGACGCCTTCCTCACGGGCGACGACTTCTCGTCGTTCCTCGAGGAGGACATCGCCACGACGCAGGACACGCTGCGCACACTGGGGATCATCGAGTGATGATCGAGCCTCCGATCACGACGGGCACCGCGGCCGCTTCGGCCGCGGTGCCCCGCGCACGCAGGTGGGGTGAGCTCGGCTTCATCGGCGTCATCCTCGTGTTCTCGATCGTCGCCCTCGTCATGACGGAGACCATCCGGGAGCCGGTCGGCTCGTCGAACGTGCTGGGCGCGCGCGTGCTGCCGTATGCGATCAACGGTTTCATGCTCGTCACGTCGATCGCCGCCGCGATCGCCGTGCTGCGCGGAGACGTCGGCGCCCCCGAGGACAGCGAGGACCTGGACCACGACGCGCCCACCTCGTGGCGCACCGTGCTGCTGGTGGTGCTGTCGTTCGCGTCCCTGATCGTCACGATCCCGTATGCGGGCTGGCCCGTCGCGGTGACGATCCTGTTCGCGGGCGCGTCGCTCGCGCTGGGCGCACGGTCCTGGTGGAAGGCCCTGATCATCGGCGCCGTGCTCGGCGTCGTGACCTACGTCGTGTTCGGCGAGCTGCTGGGTCTCTCGCTGCCCCTGTTCGGATCGGCCTGGTGAGGGGTTCCCCATGGACAGTCTGAATCTGCTGCTCGAGGGCTTCGCGACCGCGATCCAGCCCGCATACCTGCTGTACGCGTTCCTCGGCGTGCTGCTCGGCACGGCGGTCGGCGTGCTGCCCGGCATCGGGCCCGCCATGGCGGTGGCGCTGCTGCTCCCGCTCACCTACACGCTGGACGTGACGTCGGCGATCATCATGTTCGCCGGCATCTACTACGGCGGCATGTACGGCGGGTCGACGACGTCGATCCTGCTCAACACACCGGGGGAGTCGTCCTCGATCGTCACGGCGATGGAGGGCAACAAGATGGCGCGCGCGGGTCGCGCGGCCGCCGCGCTCGCCACCGCCGCGATCGGGTCGTTCGTCGCCGGCACGCTCGCGACGGTCGGCCTCACCTTCTTCGCGCCCGGGATCGCCCAGTTCGCGAAGACCTTCGGGCCGGCCGACTACTTCGCGCTCATGATCGTCGCGTTCCTCACGATCGGCGCCCTGCTGGGCGGCAGCCCCGTGCGGGGCATGGTGTCGCTCGCCGTCGGCCTCTTCCTCGGGCTGGTCGGCACCGACACCCTGACGGGTCAGGCGCGTTTCACGTTCGGCATTCCCAACCTGGGCGACGGCATCGACGTCGTGATCATCGCCGTGGGCCTGTTCGCGGTCGGCGAGGCGCTGCACATCGGCTCCCGCCTGCGGCACAGCACGCCGCCCGTGCGCCCGGTGTCGGGCAGCTGGCGGTCGTGGATGTCCAAGAGCGACTGGAAGCGGTCGTGGAAGCCGTGGCTGCGCGGCACCGCGATCGGGTTCCCGATCGGGTCGATCCCGGCGGGCGGCGCCGACGTCGCGACCTTCCTGTCGTACGCCACCGAGAAGAAGCTCACGCGCGAGCCCTATCGGCAGCAGTTCGGCAAGGGAGCGATCGAGGGCGTCGCGGGCCCGGAGGCCGCGAACAACGCCGCGGCGGCGGGCGTTCTCGTGCCGCTGCTCACGCTCGGCATCCCGACCACCGCGACCGCGGCAGTCATCATCTCGGCGTTCACGACCTACGGCATCCAGCCCGGCCCGCTGCTGTTCGAAAATCAGTCCGCGCTCGTGTGGGCGCTCATCGCGAGCCTTTACATCGGCAATGTGGTGCTCGTGGTCCTGAACCTGCCGCTGGTGGGCCTGTGGGCGAAGGTGCTGCAGATCCCGCGGCCGTATCTCTACGCGGGGATCCTGGTCTTCGCCGGCCTCGGGGCCTACGCCGCCAACTTCCAGGTCTTCGACATCGCCGTGCTGCTGCTGCTCGGTGTGATCGGCTTCTTCATGCGCCGCCACGGATATCCCGTCGCACCGATGGTCGTCGGCGGCATCCTGGGGCCGATGGCCGAGGAGCAGCTGCGCAAGGCGATGGCGATCAGTCAGGGCGACCCGTCGATCCTGGTCCGCAGCCCTGTCTCGATCGTCATCTACGTCGCGCTGGCGCTGCTCCTGATCGGCGGATTCTGGCTGCGCCGCCGCCAGGCTCGCTTCGAGGCCGCGATCCCGGATGTCGACACGACGACGATCCGCGCGGTGGACGCGGAGATCGCGAGGCAGCTGGGTCGCGACTGACGATCCCGCGTGGGAGGGCGCTGGAGCGGTCGATCCGCCCCAGCGCCCTCTTCTCTCACCCGTCCCCCGTCAGTGGTTGCGGAGCTTGTCGATCAGCTCGTCCTTCTTGAGCTTGGAGACGCCCTCGATGCCGAGCTCCTTCGCCCGATCGCGGAGCTCGTCGACCGTGCGATCCTCATAGTTCTCGGCGCTGCCGCCGCGCTCGCCCACGTCCTCGCGCCCGTCGCGGGCGGCGGCGTTCGCGATGCGCGCGGCCTTCTCCTTGGAGTTGCCCTCCTCGCGGAGCTTCTCGTAGAGCTCCTCGTCCTTGATGCTGCGGTTCGGCATGTCAGAACCCCTTCCCGCCCGTCACGGGCAGCACGGCGCCGGACGTGTACGACGCCTCGTCACTGGCCAGGTAGACGTATGCCCCGGCGAGCTCGACCGGCTGGCCCGCCCGGCCGAGCGGCGTATCGGCCCCGAACTCCTTGACCTTGTCGGCCGGGAATCCCGTGGCCGGGATGAGCGGCGTCCAGATCGGCCCGGGGGCGACGCCGTTCACGCGGATGCCCTTGGGCCCGAGCTCGGTGGCGAGCGCCTGGATGAACGCGACCTGCGCGGCCTTGGTCATCGCGTAGTCCAGCAGGCCCGAGGACGGCTGCGACGCCTGGATGGACGTCGTCACGATGATGGATGCCCCAGGCGACATGTGAGGCACGGCCTCGCGCGCGAGCACCATCGCCGAGATCAGGTTCGTGTGGAACGTCCGCTCGATCTCGGACACCTGGAGCGTGTCCACACCCTCACGCTGACGCTGATATGCCGCGTTCGGAATGAGGATGTCGAGGCCGCCGAGCTCGTCGCGCGCGACCGACACGACCTCGATGCAGGCCTGCTCCTCGGTCAGGTCGGCGGGCAGCAGCACGGCCTTGCGGCCGGCTTCGCGCACATGGCGCTCGGTGACCTGCGCGTCTTCCTCCTCCTCGGGCAGGTACACGATCGCGACGTCGGCGCCCTCCCGGGCGAAGGCGATCGCGACCGCACGGCCGATCCCGGAGTCGCCTCCCGTGATCAGGGCTTTCCGGCCGACGAGGCGCTCCCGGCCCTCCCAGCTGGTCTCGCCGTGGTCGGGCTGCGGGTCCATCTCGCTCGTGAGCCCCGGCTGGGTGGGCTGCTCCTGCTCGGGGAACTCGCCCGACGGCTCGCGCGGGTCGGACTGGTTCAGGGTGTCGGTCAAGGCAGCCTCCTTCGCGTGGTCGATGTCGCGTGCCACGCTACGGAGATGCGGCCGACCGCCCCAGGGACTTGACGTCCGCGGGGGAGTGGCCTACCGGGTGAACCGGCGCGTCAGTTGCCGTACCCCTCCTCGCCGAGCTCGGCGAGGATGCGGTTCAGGTCCTGGATCGTCGCGAAGTCGATCTTGATCTGACCCTTGCGCGAGGTCAGGTCGATCTTGACCTTGGTGTTGAGGCGGTCGCCCAGGCGCTCCGCCACGTCGTTGAGGAACGCCCGCCGCGCGCCCGGCTGCGGCTTGGGTGCGCGCGAACCCGGCTCCTCGGCGGCGATCGTCTTCGCGGCGGCCTCGGCGCCGCGCACCGAGAGGTCCTCGTTCACGATCTTCTCGGACAGCCGCTGCATCGCCTCGGCGTCCTCGAGCGACAGGATGGCCCGCGCGTGCCCCGCGCTCAGCACACCGGCGGCCACCCGCTGCTGAACGGGCACGGGCAGGCGGAGCAGGCGGATCGTGTTGCTGATCTGCGGGCGCGAGCGGCCGATCCGCTTCGCCAGCTCATCCTGCGTGATGCCGAAGTCCTCGAGCAGCTGCTGGTAGGCCGAGGCCTCCTCGAGCGGGTTCAGCTGCGAACGGTGCAGGTTCTCGAGCAGCGCGTCGCGCAGCAGCGCGTCGTCGGACGTGTCGCGGATGATCGCGGGGATCTCCGTGAGGCCCGCTTCGCGGGAGGCCCGCGTGCGCCGCTCGCCCATGATGAGCTCGTAGGTCCCGTCGCCCTTGTCGCGCACCACGACCGGCTGCAGCACTCCGAACTCGCGCACGCTGTGCACCAGCTCGGCGAGGTCCTCGGGGTCGAAGTGTGTGCGCGGCTGACGCGGGTTGGGAACGATGCTGTGAGGGTCGATGTGCACCAGGCGGGCACCGGGCACCGCCACGAGGTCCTCTTCCGGCTCGCGCTCGGCGACGGCCGTGGCGGTGGCCGCCTGCGCCGCTGCCTGCTCGGCGGCCTCGTCCGCCTTCTTGAGCGACCCGCCGGGGAAGAACACGTCGACGGGACGCGCCTCGCTCGACTCGGCTGTGGGGATCAGAGCGCCGATCCCGCGTCCCAGACCTGTCCGCTTCGCCATCAGGACTCCTTCTTCTCGGCGATTCCATCGCCGCGTCGCACGATCTCCACGGCGGCCTCGCGGTACGCGATCGCGCCCGCCGAGTTCCCGTCATAGGCGATCACTGTCTGACCGAAGCTCGGAGCCTCGGAAATCCGCACTGACCTGGGAATTAGTGTCCCCAGAACCTCGTCGGGGAAGTGGGAGCGCACCTCGTCGGCGACCTGCTGCGACAGCTTGGTGCGCGCGTCGTACATGGTCAGCAGGATCGTCGAGAGTCGCAGGCTGCGGTTGAGGTGCTTCTGGATCATGGTGATGTTGCCCAGCAGCTGGCTCAGGCCCTCCAGCGCGTAGTACTCGCACTGGATCGGCAGGAACACCTCCTCCGCCGCGGTGAAGGCGTTGATCGTGAGCAGCCCGAGCGACGGCGGGCAGTCGATCAGGATGAAGTCCAGCGGAGTGTCGAGATCCCGGAGGTACTCGTCGATCGCGGTCTTGAGCCGCTGCTCGCGCGCGACCTGCGTGACGAGCTCGATCTCGGCTCCGGCGAGGTGGATGTTGCTGGGGGCGCAGAACAGGGTGTCGGACTCCGGGCTCTTCTGCACCACGTCCGAGATGGGGAACCCGTCGATCAGTACGTCATAGATGCTCGGGATATCCGCGCTGTGGGGGATGCCGAGCGCCGTGGAGGCGTTGCCCTGCGGGTCCAGGTCGATGACGAGCACACGCCCACCGAGCGACGCCAGGGCCGCGGCGATGTTGACCGTGGTCGTCGTCTTGCCGACTCCGCCCTTCTGGTTGGAGATCGTCATGATCCGGGTGCGCCCCGGGAACTCGACCTGGACGTCCGCCAGCGCGCGCCGACGAGCCGAGAGATCGGCCAGTTCGCGAGCCAGGGGAGTGTCGTCGGGGAGTGCGAACGACGCCGCCTTCTCGGACTGTTTCACGTGAAACACTCTTCCCTTCGCGAGCCGGTCGGTCTCTCCACCCTAACCTCTCCCGCGGACACCGCCCGGCGTGTCGCCCGATGTTCCCAGACAGGACGGCCGTGCCGGCTTCACGTCTCCCTGCGCACGCACGCAAGCCGCTCGCGCACACGACGATGGCGGGAGTTTCACGTGAAACTTCACCCGAGAAGACGCAGGACCCCGGGGCACAGCTCCACACGTACGGGAAGCGTGCCGACCAGCTCGCCGTCGCCGAAGACCGCCGGCCACGAGTCCCGAGCGCCGGTCGCCGCGATCTCGACCGTACGGCCCGTGGTCGCCGTGAGGTGCGCCGACCGCAGGTGCCGGCCCACCAGCATGGCCGGGAAGATGCGCGCGGCAGTGAGCCGACCGACGTCGGCCGCGAGGATGACGTCGAGGATGCCGTCGTCGACGCGGGCGGACGGAGCCACCGCGATTCCCCCGCCGATTCGCGGAGCGTTCGCCACGGTGACGAGCGCCCCGTCGCTCCGCCACTCCAGCTGAACTGCGCCGCGCTCGTCGAACACCGTCACGTCGTAGCTCCAGGAGCGGTACCCCAGGATCTCCGCGACAGCGGCGAACACATAGCGGGACGAACCGCGGGGCCACCGCAGCCGGTTGGCACGGGCGTTCGCCGCGCCGTCCAGCCCTGCCGAGACCGCACCGCCGACCCACCGCTCGCCCCCGGGCACGCCTTGGCCGCTCACCCGCAGCAGATCGACGGCTCTCATCGACGTCCCCGCGACCAGGCCCGCGCGCACGGCCTCGATCGCACTGTCGGGCGACCGGGGGAGACCGGCCGACGCCGCGAAGTCGTTTCCCGTCGCCACCGGGACGACACCGAGGGGGAGAGCGGTCTCCGCCAGCGCTTGGATGCCCAGATGCACCATGCCGTCGCCGCCGACGACCACGAGCGCGTCGATCTGGCCCTCGGCGACCGCGCGGCGCACGTTCGCCAGCGCCTCGACTGCATCGAGGGCCGAGAGCGAGACGGCCTCCGCGCCCGCGTCCATGAGCGCCCTGGCTGCTGCGGATCCGACCCGGCGTCCCCGCCCGCTCCCCGCCGTGGGGTTCACCACGAGCCCGACCCGCCGGATCATGATCCTCACGCTACCGTCCCGCGATGTTTCACGTGAAACACCGCCAACCTCGCCGGGTCGTTGAGCGGAGCGACGAACGAGCGGAGACGAAACGCACCAGTCCCGGCCCACGGCCTCGCCACTGCGTCGTACTGCTCTGAAGCCGTCCTCGCGGTCGGCAACCCTCGCGTAAGCGCATGTTTCACGTGAAACACCGCCGACGCAAGCTTGGACCCGTTTCGACTCCGCTTCGCTCCGCTCAACGACCGGGGTGAGCCCAAGAGGTGGGGGCCGGATCGGCGCGCCGAGGCGGGCTGTGTTTCACGTGAAACGGCGTCAGAAGGGGATTGCTGGCGTTTCGACTCCGCTTCGCTCCGCTCAACGACCAAGCAAGCAGTATTCGCCCAACAGCGTTGCGGCTGAGGGTCCGGACACTCGTGGTCGTTGAGCGACGAGCGCCAGCGAGGAGACGAAACGCCCTGAAGCGCCCCTCACGGTCGGCACCCCACCGCCCAAGCCCGGATGTTTCACGTGAAACGCCTGGCCCCACGCTCGGGCGCCGGCGTTTCGACTTCCAAGCGGCACCCGCGCAGCATTGTGAGGTCGTTGAGCGGAGCGACGAAGGAGCGGAGACGAAAAGTGCTCCACCCACCCCACAGTCTTGGAACTCGGGGTCTGGCGTACTCATGGTCGTTGAGCGACGAGCGCCAGCGAGGAGTCGAAACGCCCTCAAACTCCCCTCACAGTCTGCATCTATCGCCCAGGCACGGGGATGTTTCACGTGAAACGTGCGCTTAGTTCGAAGGAGGCGTCGTCTCGACTCCGCTTCGCTCCGCTCAACAACCGGCGTGGACGCGCGCACGCCGCCGTTTCACGCGTTTCACGTGAAACGGCGAGGGATCAGGCGCGGACGAGAGCCCGTACGACGCGGGTCTCCTCGGCGAGCACTCCCTCGCCGAGGACCTCCACGCGGACGTCCGAGAGCTTGAACTTGCGGATCTGCTTCTGAGCCGCCTCGATCTCGGCCGGGGCGTTGTGGCCCTTGAGTAGGATGAGCTCGCCGCCATCGCGCGCCAGGGGAGCGGTCCAGGGGATCAGCGTCCGCAGCGCGCTCACGGCGCGCGCGGTCACGGCGTCCAGCACGCCCTCGTAGCGACCGGCCTCCTCGGCGCGGGCACGCTCGACATCCACGTTCTCCAGCCCCAGGGCCCCGACCTGCTCCTCGAGCCAGGCCACGCGGCGCTCCATGGGCTCGATCAGCACCCAGCGCACGTCGGGCCGCGCGATCGCCAGCACCAGGCCCGGGAGCCCGGCGCCCGACCCCACATCACCGGCGATGCCGCCCGCGGGGAACAGGGGAGCGGCGATCGCACTGTTCAGGATGTGCCGCGTCCACAACCGCGGCAGCTCGAGCGGGCCGATCAGGCCGCGCTCCTCACCGTGCTGCGCGAGCGCAGCGGTGTAGGCGCGCGCGAGCTCGATGCGGTCGCCGAAGAGCTCCGCGGCGACCGCGGGTTCGGGCTCGAGCACGCCGGTCATCAGCCGCGGCGGATGACCGTGTGACGGTCGGCGCCCTCGCCGTACGACTCCGACGTCAGGCCGCGCTCCGACACGATGTCGTGCACGAGCTTGCGCTCGTAGCTCGACATCGCCGGGAGCGACGCCTGCGAGGCGCCCTCGTCCAGGCGCGCGACCGCGGCGTCGACCAGCTTCTCGAGCTGTCGCCGACGGGCGTCCCGCGAGCCGCCGATGTCGAGGATGAGCCGCGAGAACCGACCGGTCTTCGCCTGCACGGCGAGGCGGGTCAGCTCCTGCAGCGCCTGCACCGTGTCGGGGTGAGACAGCACGGACAGCGAGTCGTCGTCCGACTCGACCGACACATAGGCGCGCCCCTGCTTCACGTCGAGCGTCAGATCGCCGTCGATGTCGGCGATGTCCAGCAGACCCTCGACGTAGTCGGCGGCGATGTCGCCCTCGGCCTCGAGCTCGGCGTTGCTGGGCGCGTCGCCGGTCACGGAAGTGCTGCTCATGTGGTCGTCCTCGATGGTCGGGAAGGAAATTGCCTGATCAGAAGGGGATTACGACTTGGCGGGAAGGCCAGCGGCGCCCTCATCCGGGTCCTCCGGCGATGCGGCATCACCCGGGTTGCTCGAACCGCCCGGCTTCGGCGCCTGCTTCTTCTTCGCGCGCTGCTTGCCCATGGGCTGCTGACGCTTGTGCTGCTGCGCCTTGCGCTGCTCCGCCTCCTCGAGCAGGCGGCGCTGCTCCTCCTCGTACTCGGCCATCGAGACGACCTTGCCCTTGGAGTTGAGCGCCTTGCCGCGGCGCGCCAGGCGCTCCTCGCGGGCCTTCGCGGCCTCCGAGCCGGGCGTCGGGAGCTCGCGGATGACGACGAACTGCTGGCCCATCGTCCACAGGTTGCTGAAGAACCAGTAGAGCACCAGGCCGAGGGGGAAGAAGACGCCCGAGAAGATCATCGCGAACGGGATGACCCAGAGCATGATCTTCTGCATCTGGTACGCCTGGCCGGTCTTGGCCTCGGGGGACAGGTTCTTCGAGATGATCTGCAGCTGCGTGATGAACTGCGTCGCGATCATCAGGACCACGAGGACGAGCAGGATGACGATCGTCGCGACCGCGCCCTGGTCCCACGCCTCGCCCAGCGTCTGGTGGAACGGGGCGAGCTCGAACAGCTTGGCGTCGTTGAACTGGCGCGTCAGCTCGGCGTTGAGCAGGCCCACGCCGCCCGTGCCCGCCTGGGCGTGCAGCTTGACGTCGGACAGCGTGTAGTACAGCGAGAAGAAGATCGGCATCTGCACGAGCAGCGGCCAGCAGCCGCTGAGCGGGCTGGAGCCGTGCTTCTTGTACAGATCCATCGTCTCGCGGCTCATCGCCTCGCGAGAGAGCTGGTCGCGCTTGCCGCGGTACCGGTCCTGAATCTTCCGGATCTCCGGAGCGAGCTCCATCATCGCCCGCTGGCTCTTGATCTGCCGCACGAACAGCGGGATCAGGGCCGCACGCACGACCAGCACCACGCCGAGGATCGACAGCATCCAGGTGATGCCGCCGGCGGCGGGCAGGCCGATCGCGGTGAACAGCCAGTGCCAGGCGACCAGGATGAGCTCGACCACCCACTTGAGCGGGAAGAGGATGATTCCGAAGAAATCCACGAGGGATCAGTCCTTTCGACGGGGCACGACGAAGCCGTGTGGAGTCAGGTCAAAGCGGAAGGCCGGGTGCGGGCGGACGTCATTCTGTCCGCCGGCCGCCCAGGGATGGCAGCGGACGATGCGCGCGGCCGCGAGCACCGATCCTTTCACGAGTCCGTGCTGCTGCACGGCGGTCACCGCGTACGCCGAGCACGAGGGGTAGTAGCGGCACACGTCGCCGTAGATCGGCGAGATGACCGCACGGTAGCCGTGGAGCAGCGCGATCCCGGCGTTCCGGGGGAGCAGCGTCACGGCCGCCAGCGCTCCGGGGACATCCAGCCCGGATACGCGAAGACGCGCCGTCCCGCGCGCCGATGCGGGCAGCACGCTCATGCGGCGGCCCTGCGGGCGAGACAGCGCGTCACTTCGCTGCGGAGATCCTGGTACGAGGCCGTGGCCGA
Source organism: Microbacterium lacusdiani (assembly GCF_054779895.1). NCBI lineage: Bacteria > Bacillati > Actinomycetota > Actinomycetes > Micrococcales > Microbacteriaceae > Microbacterium > Microbacterium lacusdiani. Next base: position 64,218 of record NZ_BAAGXJ010000002.1, read on the forward strand.
GGAGGGCAGGGCGCGGATGACCACGTCGGCGCCCTCGCGGACGTCGGGCAGCGCCTCGGCGCACACGGCCTTGAGGCGCCGCCGCAGGGTGTTGCGCGTCACGGCGTTGCCCACAGCCTTGCTCACGATGAAGCCGAATCGCGCGGGGCGCGGCTCGGCCGTCAGCACGACGTGCGTCACCGTGTGGGCGCCCGCGCACCGAGCCCCCCGACGGACGACGAACCGGTAGTCGTCCCCGCGGGTCAGGCGTCTCGGCCTCGCGAGCACAGCCAGGATCGAGGTGGCGGTGGTGTTACGCCGACAGCTCGGCGCGGCCCTTGCCGCGGCGCGCAGCCAGGATGGCGCGGCCGGCGCGGGTGCGCATGCGGGCGCGGAAGCCGTGCTTCTTGGCGCGGCGGCGGTTGTTGGGCTGGAACGTGCGCTTGCTCATGGAATCACTCCGGAGAAGGTGTCACCGGATGAATGCTGCCGGAGACGTGGATGTGTACGGGAATGCCGCGAGGGCATAAGTCAACCGACCTAGAGTACGTCCGGTCCTGTGATTCGCGCAAACCAGGCGACAACCTGACAGTATCTCCACAGCGCCCCTCCGCGCCCGGCAGGGACACGCGCTCCCCGCTCCGCGCAGCCGGCCGACACATTTGCCGTCGGGCCGTCCGGTGACTAGCGTTGCAGAAGTTATCCACAGGCTGCGGACACACCGTCGCGCCACGACATCCGTCCCGGAAGGATGCCCTGTGGATCGTGCAGGACTCATGAGGGGGGCCATGTCCATGCAAGACGTTCCGCCCGGACAGCGGATCCCGGATGTCCCGGTCTGGCGTGCCGTGCTCGTCGAGCTCGAGGGCGACGATCGCGTCACGCCGCAGATGAAGGGCTTCCTGAGCCTGGTCGTGCCCGAGGGAGTGATGGGGGGCACGCTCTACCTCGCCGTTCCGAACGACCTGACGGCCGCCCAGATCACCAAGCGCCTGCGCGACCCGATCATGGAGGCGCTCGCCAGCCTCGGCGACGACGCGCAGAGCTTCCGCGTCACGGTGAACCCCGAGCTGTCCGAGGCGCAGTTCCCCACGTCCCTCGGCTCCGCGACGCTGGCCGCTCCCGAGCCCGCGCAGCCGCAGCGGCCGGTCGCCGAGAACCCCACCGAGGCTCAGACGCCCAGCCGCAACGACACGCGCCTGAACCCGAAGTACACGTTCGACAACTTCGTCATCGGCCAGTCCAACCGCTTCGCGCACGCGGCCGCGGTCGCGGTGGCCGAGGCGCCGGCCAAGGCGTACAACCCGCTGTTCATCTACGGCGACTCGGGGCTCGGTAAGACCCACCTGCTGCACGCGATCGGCGACTACGCGCAGAGCCTGTTCGCCGGCGTGCGCGTCCGGTACGTGTCGAGCGAGGAGTTCACGAACGACTTCATCAACTCGATCGCGAACAACCGCGGCGCGGCCTTCAACGCGCGGTACCGCGACGTCGACATCCTGCTGATCGACGACATCCAGTTCCTGCAGGGGAAGGCCGAGACGCAGGAGGCCTTCTTCCACACGTTCAACACGCTGCACGACCACGACAAGCAGGTCGTGATCACGAGCGACGTGGCCCCGAAGCACCTCACGGGCTTCGAGGACCGGATGCGCAGCCGCTTCGAGTGGGGTCTGATCACCGACGTGCAGGCGCCCGACCTCGAGACCCGCATCGCGATCCTGCGCAAGAAGGCGCAGTCCGAGCGGCTGTACATCCCCGACGACGTCGTGGAGTACATCGCGACCGTGGTGTCCACCAACATCCGGGAGCTCGAGGGCGCCCTCATCCGCGTCTCGGCGTTCGCGAGCCTGAACCGGTCGGACGTCGACATCCAGCTCGCCCAGAACGTGCTGCGCGACATCGTGGAGCAGACCGAGGACAACGTGGTGTCCGAGAGCGACATCATCACGGCGACCGCGGCCTACTTCAAGCTCACCGTCGACGACCTGTACGGCTCGAGCCGGTCGCAGGCCGTCGCGCAGGCCCGGCAGATCGCGATGTACCTGTGCCGCGAGCGCACCAGCCTGTCGCTGCCGAAGATCGGGCAGCTCTTCGGCGGCCGCGACCACACCACGGTCATGTACGCCTACAAGAAGATCAGCGAGCTCATGAAGGAGCGCCGCTCGATCTACAACCAGGTCACCGAGATCACCACGCAGCTCGGCCGCCGCTGACCCGCTCCCACGCATGCCCTCCCTGTCGCTGCTCGACGACTATCAGGGGGTCGCGCTCGGCTGCGCGCCCTGGCATGAGCTGGACGGGTGGGACGTGCGGGCGCTGCGCGATCCGCATCCGGATGAGGATGCGCTGGTCGCGGCGCTCGCGCACGACACGGCCGTGGTCGCGATGCGCGAGCGGACGGCCTTCCCGGCGCGCGTGCTGGAGCGCCTCCCCGGCCTGAGGCTGCTGATCACGACGGGCCCCGCCAACGCGTCGATCGACACCGCGGCGGCGGCGCGGCTCGGCATCACGGTCTGCGGCACGCGGGCGTCGGCGGCGGCCGCCCCTGAGCTCTCCTGGGCCCTGCTGATGAGCGCCGTCCGCGACATCCCCGGCCAACAACAGGCACTCCGGGACGGGCGCTGGCAGACCGGCGTGGGGTCCGAACTCGCGGGGCGCACGCTCGGCATCGTCGGGCTGGGGAAGATCGGCACGCGGATGGCGCGGTACGCCCGCGCGTTCGACATGCGGGTGCTGGCCTGGAGCGAGAACCTCACGCATGAGCGGGCGGCGGAGGCCGGCGCCGAGCTCGTCTCGAAGGCCGACCTGTTCGATCGGTCCGACATCGCCACGCTGCATCTGCGGATGTCCGAGCGCACGCGGCACATCGTCGGCGAGCCCGAGCTGACCGCGCTCGGACCGGACGGGCTGCTGGTCAACACCGCCCGTGCCGGGCTGGTCGACACCGATGCCCTGATCGCGGCCCTCGCGTCCGGAGCCCTCGGGGGAGCGGCACTCGACGTGTTCGACGACGAGCCGCTCCCGCCCGGGCACCCGCTCCTGACGGCCCCGCGCACGCGCCTGACGCCGCACATCGGCTATGTGACGCGAGAGCAGTACTCCCTCTATTACTCGGATGCGCTCGAGGACGTGCGCGCCTGGGAGCGGAGCGCTCCCATCCGGGTGATCGCCGCACCCGCCGGCTGACCCGGCGCCGCCAACCGGACAGCACCCGGACGGCCCGTGCCGGCCGCCCGGCATACCGCTTCGGGCACGCTCCCCGTATGTCGACGTATGCCCCGATCCGTCCTTGACAGCCGTTCCGGGCACCCTCTATAAGGGTTCTCCCCAGTGTGGAAAACTTGTGGATAACTGTTCAGACACGCCCTGAGCCATGTGAACGACACGCGGACCGGATGTGGAATCGCGGTGTGCGGTGATCGTCCGGCCGGCGACGTCGTCCCCCGTCCGTCCGCAGCCGATCCACATCTCACACGCGTGTAGTTCCCTACGCGCGAGCGGGATCCACAGACTTATCCACATTTTCCACAGCTGTTAACACGACTACAGAGATCTCTTCTCTCCGGGGTCATGCGATGACCTTCTCGGGCCGGAACGGGGAAAACACAAGGATCCGGCGTGGGCACTAGCATGGGAGGCCCCACGGTCCGTGGGGTGTGCAGTCATCGAGGGAGCGCTAAGTGAAGTTCCACGTCAACCGTGACGTCTTCAGTGAGGCAGTGTCGTTCGTCGTCAAGCTGCTTCCTCAGCGCAATCCCCAGCCGATCCTGGCCGGTGTGCTGATCGAGGCGACCGAGGACGGCGCCCTCGCGCTGTCGGCCTTCGACTACGAGGCCTCGGCGCGCACCACGATCGAGGCGACGGTCGACGAGCCCGGCACGATCCTCGTGCACGGCCGGCTGCTGTCCGACATCGCAAGCCGCCTGCCGAACGCGCCCATCCAGATGACCACCGAGGACGACGGCAACATCGCCCTCACCTGCGGCTCGGCGCGCTTCGCGCTCGCCTCGATGCCCGTCGAGGAATACCCCGCGATCCCCGAGGTCACGGGCGAGTCCGGGCTCGTGCCGGCCGACGACTTCGCCACCGCGATCTCGCAGGTCGCGTTCGCCGCCTCGCGCGACGACGTCACCCCGGTCCTCACCGGCGTGCAGCTCGAGGTCAGCGGCCAGCAGCTCAGCCTCGTCGCCACCGACCGCTACCGCGTGGCGCTGCGCGACATCGACTGGGACGGCGGGCAGCAGGAGGCCCACGCGCTCGTCCCGGCCCGCACGCTCCAGGAGGTCGGCAAGACCTTCTCGCATGGCGGCAACATCTCGATCGCGTTCTCGGGATCGGGCGACCGCGAGATCATCGCGTTCACGGCCGGCAACAAGACCGTGACGTCGCTGCTCATCAAGGGCAACTTCCCGCCGGTCCGCCGCCTGTTCCCCGAGCAGACCGAGCACTACGCGGTCGTCAGCACGAGCGAGCTGACCGAGGCCGTGCGCCGCGTCGCGCTCGTGCTCGACCGCTCGGCGCCGCTGCGCTTCACGTTCACCACGTCGTCCGTCACGATGGACGCGTCCGGCGGCGACCAGGCGCGAGCCTCGGAGTCGGTCGACGCGCACCTGCAGGGCGAGGACGTCACGCTCGGCCTCAACCCCCAGTACCTGCTCGAGTCGCTCGCCGCCGTGCGCAGCGAGTTCGTGCGCATCACGTTCACGTCGAGCGACAACGCCAACAAGCTCAGCCCCGTGCTGATCACGAGCCAGACCTCGGTCGACCAGGCCGGCAGCGACAGCTTCAAGTACCTCCTCCAGCCGAACCTTCTTCTGCGGTAGTTTTCCCGCTTCGCGGGGTAGTGCATGGAGCGTGAGCTCGCACGGTGTCATACCCAGCGAGTACTGCTTGAGTTGGAGTGACGAGGATGCTTCAGCGAAGGAGTGCAACGCCGTGCGAGCGAAGCGAGCGTGGAGCGAAGCGACTGTCGACCACCTCGGAATCGTGACGTCCGTCCCCGATGGAGCGAAGCGACAGCGATCGATCGTGAGTCCCGGCGCTCGCGCCGGGCGAGCGATCGAGGACGCGACCATGCGCTACTGGAAAAAAACATGCACGTGGAGCATCTGAGCCTGAAGGACTTCCGCAACTATGCGGAAGCCGAGCTCGAGCTCCGGCCCGGGGCGAATGTGCTCGTCGGGCGCAACGGGCAGGGGAAGACGAACCTGGCCGAGGCGATCGCGTACCTCGCGACGCTCGGCTCGCACCGGGTGTCCGCCGACGCGCCGCTCGTGCGGGAGGGTTTCGACGCCGCGTTCGTGCGGGCTCGGCTCGCGCACGGCGAGCGCCGTGTGACGCTCGAGCTCCAGCTCAACAAGCAGGGCTCGAACAAGGCGCGGATCGGCGGATCGCCCGTGCGGACGAACGAGCTGCCGCGCTACGCGCAGGTCGTGCTGTTCGCGCCCGAGGACCTCCAGATCGTGCGCGGCGACCCGTCGTCGCGCCGGCGCTTCGCGGACCAGCTGCTCGTGCAGCGCACCCCGCGGATGTCGGCCGTGCTCGCCGACTACGACCGGACCCTGCGGCAGCGCACCGCGCTGCTGAAGTCCGCCCGGGCCCGCGGGTTGCGCAGCGCGCAGCTGCCGACGCTCGACGTGTGGGACGACAAGCTCGTCGCCCTCGGCTCCGAGATCATCGACGCGCGCATCCGGCTCGCGCAGGACCTCGCGGCTCCCGTCGCGGAGGCGTACGCGGCGATCGCGGGAGAGGATCACCGCCCGCAGCTGGAATGGGCGCTGTCGGTGCGGGGCGGGGACCCCGAGGAGGGAGAGTCCGTCGACGAGCCGACCGCCGGCGCGACCGCCGAGCTGTTCCGCGCGGCGCTGCAGGCGAAGCGCGCCGCCGAGCTCGACCGCGGTCTCACGCTCGTGGGCCCGCACCGGGACGACCTCATCCTGCGGGTGCGCGGGCTGCCCGTGAAGGGGTACGCGTCGCACGGGGAGTCGTGGTCGGTCGCCCTCGCGCTCCGGCTGGCGTCCGCCGAGCTGCTGCGGGCCGAGTCGCCCGGCGGCGACCCCGTGCTGATCCTCGACGACGTGTTCGCCGAGCTCGACGCCGATCGCCGCGCGCGCCTCGCCGGCGTCGTCGCAGGGTACGAGCAGGTCGTCGTCACGGCGGCCGTCGCGGGCGATGTGCCCGAGGCGCTGCGCGCCAACGCGGTCCGCATCGAGGCCGGCCGCGTCCTGGGCCCGCTCAGCGAGCATCCGCTCGAGGCTCCCGTGGAGGGACGATGAGCGACGAGCTGCCCGAGACCCTCGCGACCTACCTGCGGCTGCGCGGGATGGAGCCGAGCAAGCGGGCGCAGTGGCGCAAGCGCCGGCGCCGCGGCTCCGAGGACGACGAGAACCAGCCGTTCACGCCCGGGCGGGATCCCGGATCCATCGGCGACGCGCTCGACGGGCTCACCAAGGCGAACGGATGGGCCCCGCAGCTGGCCCGTGAGGACCTGGTGCGCCAGTGGGAGGACGTCGCCGGCGCGGAGACCGCGCAGCACTCCAGCCCGGTCTCGCTGGAGGGGGGCATGCTCACCATCCAGTGCGACTCGACGGCCTGGGCCAAGAACCTGTCGTACATGCGGGCGCACATCCTGACCCAGATCGTCACGAGGTATCCGGAGGCCGGTGTCGACTCCGTGCGTTTCGTGGGGCCCGACGTCCCCACCTGGAAATGGGGTCGCAGATCGATTCCAGGGCGTGGTCCGCGCGATACCTACGGGTGAGACACCTCCCGGGGTGACCGGGTGGTTTTTCTCGCGTCTGAGGGCCCGTCAAGGCCGGTCGGAGGGGTCCCGCTTGGTAGGATGGCAGGGCACCCGGAACAGATGTGGAGCGCCACCTAGATGACGACCGACAACCCTCAGGACGAGACGCCTCAGAACGAGACGGGCGCACCGACGGATCCCGCAGGATCGACCGGCTCCGCCCAGATCGACGGCAAGAAGGTCGGAGGGGAGTACGGCGCAGACGCCATCCAGGTCCTCGAGGGTCTCGAGGCCGTGCGCAAGCGCCCCGGCATGTACATCGGCTCGACCGGGCCGCGCGGTCTGCACCACCTGGTGTACGAGATCGTCGACAACTCGGTCGACGAGCACCTCGCCGGACACTGCGACACGATCATCGTCACGCTGCTGGAGGACGGCGGCCTGCGCGTCGTCGACAACGGCCGCGGCATCCCCGTCGACATGCACAAGACCGAGGGCAAGTCCACGCTCGAGGTCGTGCTCACGGTGCTGCACGCCGGCGGCAAGTTCGGCGGCGGCGGCTACGCCGTCTCGGGCGGTCTGCACGGCGTCGGCTCGTCCGTCGTGAACGCGCTGTCCACGCGCCTCGACGCGGTCGTGAAGCGCCAGGGTCACGTGTGGCGCCAGTCGTTCCAGAACGGCGGCGTGCCGCTCGCCCCGATCGACAAGGGCGAGGCGACCGACGAGACCGGCACCACGATCACCTTCTGGCCGGACCCCGCGATCTTCACCGAGACCGTCGACTTCGACTACGAGACGCTGCGCACGCGCTTCCAGCAGACCGCGTTCCTCAACAAGGGCCTGCGCATCGAGCTGTACGACGAGCGCGCAGACTCCGAGGAGGAGGTCGCGCGCGAGGACGGCTCGACCGAGATGGTCAAGCGCCACAACGTCTTCCACTACGAGCGCGGCCTGGTCGACTACGTCGAGTACCTCAACAAGGTGCGCAAGGCCGAGCGCGTGAACGAGGACATCATCGTCCTCGAGCAGGAGCAGGCCGACGGCCGGATGTCGGTCGAGGTCGCGATGCAGTGGACCACCTCGTACAGCGAGAACGTGTTCACGTACGCGAACATGATCAACACCCACGAGGGCGGCACGCACGAGGAGGGCTTCCGCGCGGCGCTGACGACGCTCGTCAACAAGTACGCGCGCGCCAACAACCTCCTCAAGGAGAAGGAGGACAACCTCACGGGCGACGACGTGCGCGAGGGTCTGACCGCCGTCATCTCCGTGAAGCTGTCGGAGCCGCAGTTCGAGGGTCAGACGAAGACCAAGCTCGGCAACACGGAGGCCAAGGCGTTCGTGCAGAAGGTCGTGGGCGATCAGTTGGGCGACTGGTTCGAGCGCAACCCCGCGCAGGCGAAGAACATCGTGCGCAAGGCGATCGACGCCGCGACCGCGCGCCTCGCCGCGCGCAAGGCGCGCGAGACCGCGCGCCGCAAGAGCGTGTTCGAGTCGGCCGCGATGCCCGACAAGCTCAAGGACTGCACGTCCAAGGACCCGTCGATCAGCGAGATCTTCCTCGTCGAGGGCGACTCGGCCGGCGGCTCCGCCGTCGGCGGCCGCGACCCGCACACGCAGGCGATCCTCGCGCTGCGCGGCAAGATCCTGAACGTCGAGCGTGCGCGCATCGACAAGGCGCTGGGCAACAAGGAAGTCCAGGCGATGATCCAGGCCTTCGGCACGGGCATCGGGCCGGAGTTCGACATCGAGAAGGCGCGCTACCACAAGATCGTGCTGATGACCGATGCCGACGTCGACGGCCAGCACATCACGACGCTGCTGCTGACGCTGCTGTTCCGCTACATGCGCGGCCTGGTCGAGGCCGGTTTCGTGTACCTCGCGATGCCGCCGCTGTACCGCCTGAAGTGGTCGAACGCGCCGCACGAGTACGTCTACAGCGACCGCGAGCGCGACGCGCTCCTGAAGGAGGGCGCGGCCGCCGGCAAGCGCATCCCCAAGGAGGCCGGCATCCAGCGCTACAAGGGTCTCGGCGAGATGAACGACCACGAGCTGTGGGACACCACGATGAACCCCGAGACGCGCACGCTGCGCCAGGTGACGATCGACGACGCCGCCGCGGCCGACGAGATCTTCTCCGTGCTCATGGGCGAGGACGTCGAGTCCCGCCGCTCGTTCATCCAGCGCAACGCGAAGGACGTCCGCTTCCTCGACATCTGATCCGCGCCCCGCGCATCCGGATCATCGAGAGCTGAATCGAAAGACACATGGCAGACAACGAAGAGCGCCCCGACATCACCGCCGCGCACAACCACGGCCGCATCGACCAGGTCGACCTCCAGTCGGAGATGCAGCGCAGCTACCTCGACTACGCGATGAGCGTCATCGTCGGGCGCGCGCTGCCCGACGTGCGCGACGGCCTGAAGCCCGTGCACCGCCGCGTCGTGTACGCGATGTACGACGGCGGCTACCGCCCCGACAAGAAGTTCTCCAAGTGCGCCCGCGTCGTCGGCGAGGTCATGGGTCAGTACCACCCGCACGGCGACTCGGCGATCTACGACGCCCTCGTCCGCCTCGTGCAGCCGTGGTCGCTGCGCTACCCGCTCGCGCAGGGCCAGGGCAACTTCGGCTCGCCCGGCAACCAGGGCGCCGCCGCCCCGCGGTACACCGAGACCAAGATGGCCGCGCTCGCGCTCGAGATGGTGCGCGACATCGAGCAGGACACGGTCGACTTCCACGACAACTACGACGGCGAGACGCAGGAGCCGGCGGTCCTGCCGGCGCGCTTCCCCAACCTGCTGGTCAACGGCTCGGTCGGCATCGCGGTCGGCATGGCCACGAACATCCCGCCGCACAACCTCCGCGAGGTCGCCGACGGCGCGCTGTTCGCGCTCGCCAACCCGGAGCTGCCGCGCGAGGAGCTGCTCGAGGGCCTGATGCAGCGCATCCCGGGCCCCGACTTCCCGACCGGCGCGCAGATCCTGGGCACCAAGGGCATCCACGAGGCGTACCGGACCGGCCGCGGCTCGATCACGATGCGCGCCGTCGTGGAGATCGAGGAGATCCAGGGCCGCACGTGCCTCGTGATCACCGAGCTGCCGTACCAGGTCAACCCCGACAACCTCGCGGTCAAGATCGGCGAGCTCGCGCGCGAGGGCAAGGTCACCGGCATCGCGGACATCCGCGACGAGACGTCGGGCCGCACCGGCCAGCGCCTCGTGGTCGTGCTCAAGCGCGACGCGGTCGCGAAGGTCGTGCTCAACAACCTCTACAAGCACACCGAGCTGCAGACCAACTTCGGCGCGAACATGCTGGCGATCGTCGACGGCGTGCCGCGCACGCTGTCGCTCGACGGCTTCATCCAGTACTGGATCGCGCACCAGCTCGACGTCATCGTCCGGCGCACGCAGTACCGCCTGCGCGAGGCCGAGAAGCGCATGCACATCCTGCGCGGCTACCTCGCGGCGCTCGACGCGCTCGACGAGGTCATCGCGCTCATCCGCCGTTCGCCCACGGTCGACGAGGCGCGCGCGGGCCTGATGGACCTGCTGAGCATCGACGAGATCCAGGCCGACGCGATCCTGTCGATGCAGCTGCGCCGCCTCGCGGCCCTCGAGCGGCAGAAGATCATCGACGAGGCCGCGGAGCTCGAGGCGAAGATCGCCGACTTCAAGGCGATCATCGCCGACGAGATGCGCCAGCGCGAGCTGATCCGCGCCGAGCTGACCGAGATCGTCGACCGCTTCGGCGACGAGCGTCGCACGCACATCCTGCACGGCTTCGACGGCGACGTGTCCATGGAGGACCTCATCGCCGAAGAGGACATGGTCGTCACGGTCACGCGCGAGGGCTATGTCAAGCGCACGCGCAGCGACAACTACCGCTCCCAGCGCCGCGGCGGCAAGGGCGTGCGGGGTGCGCAGCTGCGCGCCGACGACGTGGTCGAGCACTTCTTCGTCACCACGACCCACCACTGGCTGCTGTTCTTCACGACCAAGGGCCGCGTCTACCGGACCAAGACGTACGAGCTGCCCGAGGCCGGCCGCGATGCGAAGGGCATGCACGTCGCGAACCTGCTGGCGCTGCAGCCGGACGAGCAGATCGCGCAGATCATCGAGCTCAAGGACTACGCGGCCGCCGAGTACCTCGTGCTCGCCACGCGCAGCGGACTCGTCAAGAAGACGCGCCTCGTCGAGTACGACACCAACCGCCAGGGCGGCATCATCGCGATCAAGCTGCGCGAGGACGACGAGCTGGTCAGTGCGCTGCTGGTGGACTCGACCGACGACATCCTGATGATCAGCCGTCGCGGAATGTCGCTGCGGTTCTCGGCGACGGACGAGGCGCTGCGCCCCATGGGCCGCTCGACCAGCGGCGTGAAGGGCATGTCGTTCCGCGGGGACGACTCGCTGCTGTCGGCGTCGGTCGTCCGCGACGAGGGCTTCGTGTTCGTCGTGACCGAGGGCGGTTACGCCAAGCGCACGCACGTCGGCGAGTACCGCGTCCAGGGCCGCGGCGGCCTGGGCATCAAGGTCGCGAAGCTGTCGGACGAGCGGGGCGGTCTCGCCGGCGGCCTGATCGTCTCGGAGGACGACGAGGTGCTCGTGGTCCTCGCCAAGGGCAAGGTGGTACGCTCGGCCGTTGCCGAGGTCCCCGCCAAGGGCCGCGACACCATGGGCGTGCTGTTCGCGCGTCCGGACAAGGACGACCGCATCCTCGCCATCGCCCGCAACAGCGAGCGCGGCGTGGCGGCCGAGGACGAGACCGAGATCGAGGACTCGTCCGCAGCCCAGACGACCGGAGACGACACAGACGCATGAGCACGGTAGCCGACAAGCTCGCCAAGAAGTCCACGCACAAGACGAATGCCAAGCAGGTGCGCCTGCGGCTGGTCTACGTCGACTTCTGGTCGGCCGTGAAGCTGTCGTTCCTGGCGGCCGTGGCCCTCGCGATCGTGACGATCGTGTCGTTCTTCCTGATCTACATGGTCGTGCAGACGACGGGCCTCATCGCCCAGATGGACGAGTTCTTCCAGAGCTTCACGGACGGCAGCCTGTCGATCACCCAGTTCATCGGCCTGCCGCAGGTGATGGCGTTCGCGACGATCGTCGCGATCCTGAACCTGGTCGTCGTCACGGTGCTCGGCGCCGTGATCGCCGGCATCTACAACCTGGCCGTGAAGGTCACGGGCGGGCTGCTCGTCGGGTTCACCTCGAACTGACACACGCGGGACCGGCCCCGATTGGCGCTCGCCGCGCGGATCGGGTAAAGTCTCTGAGGTTGAGGACGCGAGTCCGACGCCCAACTGGGGGTATAGCTCAGGCGGTTAGAGCGCTTCACTGATAATGAAGAGGTCCCAGGTTCAAGTCCTGGTACCCCCACCATCGAGAGCCTTCGCAGACGCGGAGGCTTTTCTCGTTCCCGGGTGTCAGCGGCCGCGCGGCAGGGTCGTCAGGTGGACGCCGACCGCGTCGAACACCTCGAGCACGCCGTCCCAGACGCGCGCCTCGTAGGGGACGCGGGTCCACTCCCTGGCCTCGGGGGGACAGGCCGCCTCGGTGTACGACAGCTCGGCGGGGAAGCGGTACACGTCGCCTTTGGCGGATCCGTCCGTCCCGGCGAACCAGCTGCAGCCGTCGTACCCCTCCACCGAGCCGTCGGCGTGCAACCTGATCCACGGTCCGTCCCCGTCCGCGCGCCACTCGCCGAGCACGCTGACGCGGAGCGGCGGGACGGAGCGGCTCAGGCGGGCGATCACGACGTCGTCCTCGTCATAGAGGACGAGCTCCCCGTCCTCCACGGCGAGCGACGAGGGGATCGAACGCAGGACGTCCGGGTCGTTCACGCAGGCTCTCAGGGTCTGCTCCCAGGCGCGATCCGTCATCAGCCGATCGCCCTCGAGCCGGGTCACGTCGGTCCAGATGCCGTTGCAGCCGTCTGAGCCGCTCACGCTCCCGCCGCCCGAGATGGTCAGATGCGGGGTGCCCCAGCCGCCACCCACCGCGCGAGGAACGGCATGAGGTCGCCCCCGTCGTCGGCCTCCGCGCTCGCGCCGACGGTTCGCGTCGCGAAGCCCATCGCGACGACGGCGAGCACGACCGCCCCGATGCGGCGTCTGTACATGAGCGGATCATCCCACCCCGCACCGTCCCGGACAACGGGAGCGCCGGGCGCCGGTTCCTGACAGCCGGCCGCGAGGGGCGCGATCCTCGGCCCTGTAGACTCGTCGAGGACATTCCCTCGGGGGCCTTAGCTCAGTTGGTAGAGCGCCTGCTTTGCAAGCAGGATGTCAGGAGTTCGAATCTCCTAGGCTCCACAGAAACCCCTGGTCAACCAGGGGTTTTGTTGTTGGTGCAATGACCTGATCAGAGTCATCCGCCGATTCGCGGGCGAAGGCGCGTACGCAAGTCCTCACCCGACGGTCCAAGTGCGTGAGCAAACTGGTGTACGTGTGAGAGCATGCAGGCGATGGACGTCGACACCGATGACGAGCTGCGCATGTTGCGCGCCCGCGCCTACGGCCGGGGCGCGGACATCCAGCAGGATCAGCATGCGCTGAGACGGTTGCACGAACTCGAGCAGCGGGCCGGCGTACACCAGGTCGCGCGTCCCGCGAAGCCCGAGATCGTCGCCCCGGAGGCGTTGCCCAAGGCGGTCGGACCCACGCCACCCGGCGAGTGACGTCGCCGTCATCACGGAACCGGAGCCCGTGGTGCTCGAGCGGGTGGCGGATCCGAACTCTGCGCTTGTTCCCGTCCCGCCCCGCGGCTCGCTTTCGCGCCGACTCCGGGTGCTGTGGGCGCTGTCCGTCGTCGTGGCCGCGGCGCTGGCGGGCAGCGCAGCATACGGAATTGCAAGGATCTCGCCCGTCCCGGTGTCGAAAGGCGCGCCGCAGATCGCGACCCTCGAACCGTCGTGCGAAGTATCCCGACAGCGCCCTGCAGTTCGTGCGGGATGGTGACCGTATCGGGGTGTTCCTCGATTCGGGGGCGACTCGACGCGTGGAGTGAACGAGCAGCTGTGGCCCGGATCGCGCGCGATCGCAATGAGACCGCAGGATCCCGACGAGACCGGCGTCGGCGGAGACGGTGTCGACCGCGGATTGCGGTCTCGCCGGTCGGATGCGGTCTCACGAAGCTCCCCGGCGCGATCGGGGAGGATGGAGGCATGGTTCGCGAGCACGGCCGTCGGGTGATCGAGAGCGTTCGAAGGGCGATCCACAGCGATGCGGCGCAGAGCGCACGCACTGAGGCGCTGCCGATCATCGATGACGCGACCGTGCTGCGCGTGATCGACCTGGCGATGCGGGTCGCCGAGGTCATGCTGTCTGTGGGCGCCTCCGCCAAGGAGGTCGTGCTCGCGGCGCTGCGCATCACGCAGGCGTACGGGCTCCGCAACGTCCACGTCGACGTCACGTTCAACTCGATCACCGTGTCCGACCACCGTCACGGCGGAGAATGGCCCGTGACGATCATGCGGGTGGTCCGCTCGGCGGTGCCCGATCACGCCAAGCTGCAGCGGCTGCAGGCGCTGGTCCGGGCCATCGAGAGCGGCCTGGACCTCGAGGACGCCCGCACCCGGTTCCACGAGATCCGGCGCTCGCCGTTCCGCTACCGTCCCTCGGTCGTCATCCTGTCGCAGGCGCTGCTCGCCGTCGGCGTGGGCGCCATGTTCGGCGCGTCGTGGTCGATCCTGCTGGCGACGCTGCTCGCCGCGCTCGGGGTCGCCCTGACGCAGGCGGGCCTCGCACGCCTGCAGGTGCCGCTGTTCTTCAGCCAGATCGCCGGGGCGTTCGTGCTGACCGCGCTCACGGTGCTGACGGCGCTGCTCGCGCGGCTCGGCATCGAGCCGTTCGTCGACGTCCGGCCGACCATCGTCGTGTCCTCCGGCATCGTGCTGATGCTTGCGGGCCTCGCCGTGGTGGGGGCCGCGCAGGACGCGATCGACGGATTCTCGCTCACGGCGGGCGGGCGCATCCTGGAGCTGACCGTGCAGACGCTCGGCGTGGTGCTCGGCATCCTCGTCGGCCTCGAGCTCGCTCGCGCGCTCGGCGTGGGCATGGAGCCCCCGAGCGCCCCGATGCCGCTCGGCCCGCTCGCCGCGCAGTTCGCCGGCGCCGTGCTGGTCGCGATCGCGGTGGCGGTGTTCAACGGCGCGGGCGCGCGGATCATCGTGGTCAGCGCGCTGCTCGGGGTCATCGCCTGGGCGGCCTTCGCGCTCGTGAGCGCCACGGGTCTCGACCAGGCGCCCGCGAGCTTCGTCGGCGCCCTCGTGGCGAGCGTGATCGGCGCGCTGTTGGCGCACCGCCTGCACGTGCCCTCCGTCGCGGTCACGACGGCGGCCATCCTGCCGCTCGTGCCGGGTGCCGCGGTCTTCCGCGGCCTTCTCGGTCTCGTGGAGGCGGGCGGCGTCACCGAGCATCTGCTGTTCGCGACGTCGTCGCTCATCACGGCCGGCATGGTCGGCATCGCGCTCGCGGCCGGTGCCACACTCGGCCTCTTCATCGGCTCGCCGCTCGCCCGAACGCTGGGCGGCTTCACCGCCGCGCGGCGAGCCGTGGCCCGGCCGACCGCGGGCGGGGCGAACGTCGTGCTGCGGGTTCCGACCGAGCACTAGCGCAAGATCGCGCGATCCGCGACCCCCATGATGGATCCCGCGCGCCCTCCTATCGTGGCTACCCCGGGCACCACCCGGACCCCGACGAAAGGAGCCACCATGGGACTCGACGACAAGATCGAGCACGGCGCTGAGGACCTGAAGGGCAAGGCGAAGGAGGCCGCCGGCAAGGCGACCGACAACGAGCGCCTTCAGGCCGAGGGCGAGGCCGACCAGACGAAGGCCAACCTCAAGAAGGCCGGCGAGAACGTCAAGGACGCCTTCAAGTAGGCCGCCCGGCTCGACCGCGATGCCCCTGCGCCCCCGGGCGTGGGGGCATCCTCGCGCCGCGGCACGGATCTCGCGCGAGGGCGCATCGCTAGGCTGAGCCCATGGACATGCGCGTCGCCGCCTACTGCGTGATCGTCGACGACGAGGACCGGGTGCTGCTGTCGCGCTGGATCGAGGGTCGCGTGCCCGCCTGGTCCATGCCGGGCGGCGGTCTTGAGCCGGGCGAGGACCCGGCCGACGCCGCGCGCCGCGAGGTGTGGGAGGAGACCGGCTACGAGGTGCGTCTCGACGCGCTGCTCGGCATCGATTCGCATGTCATCCCCGCGAAGAAGCGCCTCAACCGGGAGGCGAGCGGGCCGCTGCACGCGCTGCGCATCGTCTACCGCGCGACCGTCGTGGGCGGCACGCTCACCCACGAGGTCGACGGCTCGAGCGACATGGCCGAATGGGTGCCGCTGTCGAAGGTGCGAGGGATCGAGCGCGTCAGCCTCGTCGACAAGGCCCTCGACATGGCCGGCATCCACCACTGAACGATCGGAGCACGACCGTGACCACCCGCCTGCTGCTCGTCAACGGCCCGAACCTCAACCTGCTCGGCACGCGCGAGCCCGAGGTGTACGGCGCCGAGACGCTCGACGACGTCGTCGACCGCGCCATGGCGGTCGCGGAGGAGCTCGGCCTCGAGCTCCGCGCGGTCCAGAGCAACCACGAGGGCGTGCTGATCGACGCGATCCACGAGGCGAAGGCCGACTGCGCCGGCGTCGTGATCAACCCCGGTGCGTTCACCCACACGTCGGTCGCCCTGCGCGACGCGCTCACGGGTGTGGCGCTGCCGTTCGCCGAGGTGCACATCTCGAACGTGCACGCGCGCGAGCCCTTCCGCCACCACTCGTACCTGTCGGACGTCGCGAGCTGCGTGATCGTCGGCGCGGGCGTGCAGGGCTACGAGTTCGCCATCCGCCGCCTCGCCACGCTGCTCGGCTGAGCGGGTGGACGGCGGTTTCGACTCGCTTCGCTCGCTCGACCCGTTTCGTCTCCGCTTCGCTCCGCTCAACGACCGGGAGTGAGCGACGATCGCGCCGCTGAACGACCGGATGTGACTAGCGGATCGTCTCGATGGGCTCGCTGATGTCGGCGACCGTCGCGTCGTAGGACGCGATGAGGGCGTCCGCGTCGACGAACAGCGTCCAGCCGTGCGCGCCCGCGCCCATGGAGACGCGGCGTCCGGTCATCCGCTCGTCCGCGTAGACAGGCCAGTCGCGGGCGCTGCCGAGTGGCGTGATGGTGCCGCGCTCGTAGCCCGTGGCCTCCAGAGCCAGCTCGGGCTCCGGCAGCCGCAGCCTGTTCACGCCGAGCAGCGCACGCAGCTTCGGCCACGAGATGGAGCGGTCGCCGGGGATCAGCGCGAACAGGTACTGGTCGCCCCGGCCCTTCACGACGAGCGTCTTGACGATGTCGGCGGGTGTGATGCCGCGCAGCGCGGCCGCCTCCTCGAGGGAAGACGCCCGCGGCGACTCGCGGATCTCGATCTCGAGACCACGAGCGGCCGCGGCAGTTCGAACGCGATCGACCGACACTACGCGTCGGGCGAGGCCAGCGGGTCGTCCGCGACCCAGAGCTCGTCGTCGGCGCGCAGCGTCTGCCACGCGGCGTACAGCACCGCGGCGGCCGCCGCGACGCCCAGAGCGATCGCGACGATCGGTCCCGCGCTGCGCTTCTTCGGCTCCACGAGCGGGATGCCCGCGCGCTTCTTCGCGTACTTCACGCGCGCGTCGTTCGCCGCGTCGAGGGCCGACAGCGCCTTGCCGACGGCGCCGCCCACGACCGGGGCGACCTTGCTGTCCAGGAAGCGCTTCGAGGCCTTCCGGCTCGAGTCCACGTACGGGGACACGCGGTCCACGACCGGCTCGACATAGTGGTGGTACTTCTCGTCGATCACCGGGGCGACGTGCTCGCGGTTGTAGTTGCCGAGCTGACGGCCGGCCTCGCGCGCGACCTGCGCCGCGTCAGAGACCAGCACCTGCTGCGCCTCCCACAGCTGGACGGCGGAATCCTGGAGCTTGCGGAGCTCCTTCTTGCGCTTCTTGCTGAGGCTCACGGGTGGCCCTCCCTGTCCCTGGGGATGTGGTGTCTCCCCATCCTGCCAGATGACCTTGTCAGGGGCAGAGGGTTGCCCAGCTCTGAGAGAATGTGTAGATGCCTCAGCACACTGCCGTTGCCACCCTGCACACCAACCACGGCGACATCGTCGTCAACCTCTTCGGCGACCACGCGCCCAAGACGGTCCAGAACTTCGTCGGCCTCGCCGACGGCTCCGGATCGTGGACCGACCCCGCCACGGGCAAGCCCGGCGACGGCCCGCTGTACAAGGACGTCATCTTCCACCGCATCATCCCCGGCTTCATGATCCAGGGCGGCGATCCGCTCGGTCAGGGCATCGGCGGCCCCGGCTACACGTTCGACGACGAGATCAACCCCGAGCTCGACTTCAACACGCCCTACAAGCTCGCCATGGCGAACGCGGGCAAGCGCCCCAACGCCATCACGGGCAAGCTGAGCGGCACGAACGGCTCGCAGTTCTTCATCACGACCGACCCCACGCCGTGGCTGATGGGCAAGCACACCATCTTCGGCGAGGTCGCGGATGACGCCTCGAAGGCCGTCGTCGACGCGATCGCACAGGTGCCGACCGGCGCGCAGGACCGCCCGCTCGAGCCGGTCGTGCTGCACTCCGTCGAGATCACCGCGGCCTGACGACCTCTCGGCCGTTGCCGTGACCACCACCGACCCGCGCCCCCGCAACCCCGCCGACTTCTGCTACCGGCACCCCGACCGGATGAGCTTCGCGCTCTGCCAGCGCTGCCAGCGCACGGTCTGCCCGGAGTGCCAGACGCCGGCGGCCGTCGGGGTGATCTGCCCCGAGTGCCTGCGCGCGCAGCAGCGCAGCCGCACTCCGGCGCAGAAGCGCGCGGAGCGCCGGTGGGGTCGCGGCGGCGGCCTCGTCGCGACCGCGGGCGCCGCCCCCGTGACCAACTGGATCCTCGGCGTCACGGGCGCGTTCTTCCTGCTCGACCTGCTGCTCTCTCCGTTCGGCGTCAGCCTGCAGGGCATGCTGGCCTTCTGGGCGCCGCGGATCTATCCACAGTTCGGCTGGTTCGAGCCGTGGCGCCTGCTGACCGTCCTGCTGGTCCACAGCGGCTTCCTGCACGTGGCGCTGAACCTGCTCTCGATCTGGATGATCGGGCGCCTGCTCGAGCCCATGCTCGGGCGGTGGCGCTACCTCGCGCTCTACCTGATCTCCGGCCTCGGCGGATCCGTCGCGGTCGCGCTGCTCGCGTTCGACACGCCCGTCGTCGGGGCGTCGGGTGCGCTCTTCGGAATGCTCGGCGCCCTCGTCGTCATCGGGCGTCACCTGGGCGGCAACGTCACGGGCATCCTCATCATCCTGGGCGTCAACCTCGTGGTCGGCTTCTCGTTCGGCGGCATCTCGTGGCAGGCCCACGTGGGCGGTCTGATCGCCGGGCTCGCTGTGGGCCTCGTGATCGCGACCACCCAGCGCCCGGCCCAGCATCGGCTGCAGATCGCGCTCCTCGCCGGCATCGTCGCCGTGCTGCTGGCGCTGCTCGCGCTGCCCCCGGCGCTCATTCTCTGACCCGAGTTATCCACAGGTTTATCCCCCGCTGGGGATGAATCACACCGGTGTAATTCCTGTCACGGAATCCGGATTGCGGAACCGCCCGCGAGACGACGAGACGCCCGACGGATATCCGTCGGGCGTCTCGGGAAGCGGATGCGGCTACCGCCAGCGCGTGGTCATCAGGAAGCCGATGAAGGCGATCCCGAACCCGATGACGAGGTTCCAGGCCTGGATGCCCGGGATCGGGAACTGCATGCCCGAGAGGTAGAACACCAGGATCCACACGAGCCCGATCAGCATGAAGCCCACCATCACGGGCTTGAACCACACGGGGTTGGGCGCCGGCTCTCCGGGGGCGCGGTCGATCGCGTCGTCGTCGCGTCCGGCGGGGCGCTTGTCTGCTCGTGCCATGGGACACATCCTATCGGTCCGGATAGGCTCGGACCGTGACGGCAGTGCCGGAGACGGGGGCGATGCGGCGTCGCGACGAGCGGCCCAGGAGCCGCGCGACGTTCGCGAGCGTGCTCGGCGAGCTCCTGATCACGGCGGGCGCGATCATCCTGCTCTACGTGGTCTGGCAGCTGTGGATCGGCGACGTCATCTACGGCTCCTCGCACGCCGCGAAGGCCGAGGAGCTCTCGCGCGAGTGGGCGGAGATCCCGGCGGCCGAGCTGCCTCCGCTGCCCGAGCCGGCCGAGGACGGCGGATACGAGCCCGTCGTGCTGCCGCAGCCGGCGGACCGCGAGGTCTTCGGCGCGCTGTACGTGCCGCGATGGGGAGACGACTACCGGGTGTCCATCGCCGGGGGCGTCACGCGCGCCGGGACGCTCGACACGATCGGCGTCGGCCACTATCTCGACACGGAGATGCCCGGCGACGTCGGCAACTTCGGGCTCGCCGCGCACCGGACCACCTTCGGCAAGCCGTTCGCCGACCTGCAGAACCTGAGGATCGGCGATCCGATCGTGATCGAGACGGAGGCGGGCTGGTACACCTACCGGTTCCGCACGCTCGAGTACGTGCAGCCCCACGAATACGACGTGCTCGCCGACGTGCCGCAGGCACCTGAGGTTCCGGCGGGGGAGCGGTACATCACCATGACGAGCTGCTCGCCCCGGTTCTCGCTCGCGGAGCGGATCGTGGCGTACGGCGTGTTCGACTCGTTCCTGCCGCGCGGCGCCGGCGGGACGCCCCCGGCCCTGACCGAGGAGCTGATCTGATGTACGCCGCCCTCTGGCGCCTGCTTCCCGGCCCGTGGTGGGTGCGCGTGATCATCCTGCTGGCGCTCGCGGCCGCGGTCCTCTACGGGCTCTTCGTGTACGTGTACCCGTGGATCGCGATGACGTTCGTGCCCGACGAGGTCACGGTCGGCGCCGGCTGATCCCGGGGCCGAGGTTCACTCGCCGGCGGGCTCGCCCGTGCAGTGCCGGAGCGTGATGGTCGAGTGCACGGGCACGTCGCCGACGCGCGACTGGTAGCTCACGATCTGCGAGTCGGATGCCGGGCAGCCCGCGTCCTCCTCGATCTCGACCGTGAGGCCGAGCTGCTCGAGCTGCGCCTTGGCGAACTCCACGGTCACGGTCTCGGTGTAGTCGTTGATCGTCACGCGACCCGAGGCGACCGTCAGATCGATCGTCGCGCCCGCGGGCAGCTCATCGCCCTCGGCGACCGGCTCGCCGTCCGCGTGGGCGGAGATCACGGTGCCCTGCTCGAGCTCGGGGTCGTTCTGCGGCGTGATCGAGCCCATGGCGAGGCCGGCGCGCTGGATGGCGGTGCGCGCGTCCTCCTCCTTGAGCCCCTCGAGCTTCGGCACGGCCGCCCGCTCCACGCCCTCGGACACGATGATCTCGATGCTCGTCTCGGGGGAAACGGACGTGCCGGCCTCCGGATCCGTGCCGATCACGATGCCCTCGTCGACCGTGGCGCTCGGCTCGGTCGTGACGGACGACGCGAGCTCCTCGGCCTCCAGCTCGGCGGTGGCGCGCTCGAGAGTCATGCCCGAGACGTCCGGGATGATGCGGGTGTTGGCCGGGACGCCCGTGACCGGGCGCATGGTGACGACCCAGAACAGCACGGACACGACGAGCACGGCGATCAGCGCGACGCCGGCCCAGATCCACGCGACGGGAGGGCCGGACTGCGTCCGCGCCATGGTCGTGTCGGTCGACAGCTGGCGCAGGGAGCGCGCGGTCTCGGCGGCCTCGCGGGGGTTCGGGCCGTACAGCTCGCTGGTCAGGGCGCCGAGCTCGCGCTTCGACGGCGCCTTGCCGTCGGAGGCGGCGTCGAGCGCGCGGCGGAACGAGGCGACGTCCGGGAAGCGCTGGTACGGGTCCTTCGCGAGCGCTCGCAGCACGACCGGGTCGAATGCCTTGGGCGCGGTCTCGTTGACCTGCGAGGGGGTGACGGGCGTCTCGCTCACGTGCTGGTACGCGACCGCCACGGGGGAGTCACCGCGGAACGGCGGGCGGCCGGTGAGCAGCTCGTAGAGCACCACGCCGGTCGAGTACACGTCGGCGCGCGCGTCGACGGGCTCGCCCTTGGCCTGCTCGGGAGAGAAGTACGCGGCCGTGCCCAGGATCGTCGTCGTCTCGGCGACCGTGGACGACGTGTCGGACACCGCGCGGGCGATGCCGAAGTCCATCACCTTCACCTGGCCGGCGTCGGTGATCATGACGTTGCCCGGCTTGATGTCGCGGTGCACGACCCCGGCGCGGTGCGAGTACTCGAGCGCCTCGAGGATGCCGTCGACGTAGCGCACGGCGTCCGCAGCGGGCACCGGCCCGCGCGCGATGATGTCCTTCAGCAGCGTGCCGTGCACGAGCTCCATGACGATGTACGGGATGGGCTGCTCGCCGTTCGCGTCGGCCGCGACGTCCTCGCCGGCGTCGAAGACGCGGACGATCGCCTGGTTCGCCATGCGCGACGCGGCCTGGGCCTCGAGGCGGAAGCGGGTGCGGAAGCCGTGGTCGCCCGCGAGGTCGCGCTTCAGGATCTTGATGGCGACCTCGCGCCCGAGGGTCTGGTCGTACCCCCGGTACACGCTGGCCATGCCGCCGCGGCCGATGAGCTCGCCGACGCGGTAGCGGCCGCCGAGCACGCGGTGGTCCACCGCGCGGTCGTCCTGGCGGCGCTCCTCTTCGGTGCGCTGGTCGTCGGTCACGGGTGATCCCCCCACAGATCCGTCTCTGCCTCTCGCTGTGCGGGAACCCCGTCCCGCTCGGCTCAGCCCTCGGTCTCCGAGCCCGCCGCCGGCGGCGGCGTGGCCGTGTCCTGCGGCGCCGGAGTCTGCTGCGGCGGAGCGTCGATCGTCGCCTGGGCCTGAGGCGACTCGTCCGAAGAGCGGGCCTCGCCGCTCGCGTTCGTGCAGGTCGCGGTGTAGACCGCGGTGACGATCTGGCCGGGCGTCTCGAAGACGTGGAAGTCCGCCTGCGTCGTGCCGGCCGGGAACTCGGCGGTCGGCTGCCCGTTCGACTGGAACGCCCCGTTCGTGAGCGTCACGGTGTAGCCCGTCAGGTCGCCCGTGCCGCTCGGGCACGAGAAGCTCGCCCAGTTCACCGTCGCGATCGACCCCGCGACGAGCCGGTCGGCGACCACGCCGCCCGACGTGAAGTTGGGCGCGGACGACGGCGCGCCGACGGCGGCCTGATCCGCGTAGTGCGTGCCGCGGATGGTCGTGCCCTCGGACACGAAGCCGCTCGGGCTCACCTGGTAGATCGTCCCGACCGTGTCGGCGGTCTCGGCGGGGGTCCCCGCCACGCACTCCCAGCCGAACTCGCCCTTGAGGTCCCTGATGACGGCTTCAGCCTCGTCGCACGTCATGCCCTCGAGGCCGAGCGAGTCGATGTCGACGCGCGTGGCGGTCTGGCTCGGGGTGGGCGTGTTCGACGGCGCGGCGCTCGTGCGCGGCGGCGTCGAGGTCGGCGTCTCCTCCGGGGCGGCCGTGTTCTGGAACAACAGCGCCCAGATCGTGCCGCCGAGCACCAGCAGCAGGATGAGGATGAGCGCGACGAGCGGCCACGTCCACGGGCTGCGCTTGCGCTCCCGCTTCTCCTCCTCGAGCGGCGCCCCGTCGATCGGCACGGGCGTGGTGCGCGGCAGCAGCTGGGTCGCGGCGCCCGTGCCGGGCGAGAGCAGCTGGGTGAAGGCGTCCGAGCCGGCACCGGCGGCCAGGGCCGCGCCGGTCGCGATCGCCGGGACCGCGGCGGCCGCGGCCGCGACGTCGCCGCGGCGCAGCGCGTTGGCCGCGCGCGCCACCACGGCCGCAGAGGCGGGCCGGTCGTCCGGCTTCTTCGCGATCATCGCGAGCACGAGGTTGCGCACCGGCTCGGGGATCTCGTCGGAGAGCGGCGGCGGCTGCTCGTTGATCTGCGCCATCGCGATCGCGACCTGCGACTCGCCCGTGAACGGACGGCGGCCGGCCAGCGCCTCGTAGGCGACGATGCCGAGCGAGTAGATGTCGGTCGCGGGCGACGCGGGGTGACCCGACGCCTGCTCGGGCGACAGGTACTGGACCGTGCCCATGACCTGGCCCGTGGCGGTCAGCGGCACCTGGTCGGCGATGCGCGCGATGCCGAAGTCGGTGATCTTGACGCGGCCGTCGGGCGTGATGAGCAGGTTGCCGGGCTTGATGTCGCGGTGCACGAGACCCGCCGCGTGCGCGGCCTGCAGGGCCGACGCGGTCTGGGCCACGATGTCGAGCGTGCGCTCGGCGGGAAGCTTGTTCTCGCGCTCCAGGATGGTCGACAGCGCCTCGCCGGGGACGAGCTCCATGACGAGGAACGCGGAGCCGTTCTCCTCGCCGTAGTCGAACACGCTGGCGATGCCCTCGTGGTTCACGAGCGCGGCGTGACGGGCCTCGGCGCGGAAGCGCTCGAGGAAGCCCGGGTCGCCCATGTACTCGTCTTTGAGGATCTTGATCGCGACCGTGCGGCCGATGACGTGGTCGGTGGCCTCCCACACCTCGCCCATGCCGCCGATCGCGATCCGCGAGATCAGCTCGTAGCGACCGCCGAAGGACACGCCCTGTGTTGGCCTCATCTGCTCAGCACCGCCTCCATGACCTGTTTCGCGATCGGAGCCGCGATCGTGTTCCCGCTGCCCGACTGTCCCTGTCCGCCGCCGTCCTCGACCACCACGGCAACGGCGATCTCAGGATCGTCGGCCGGCGCGAAACCGGTGAACCAGAGCGTGTACGGCTCGTCGCCATCGTTCTCGGCGGTGCCCGTCTTCCCGGCCACATCGACGCCGTCTATTCTTGCACCCGACGCGACGCCATCCTGGACATTCGCCACCATCATCGACGTCAGCAGATCGGCCACCTCGCCGTCGACGGCCTCGCCGAACTCGCTCGGCTGGAAGCTCTGCTGGACCGACAGGTCGTTGCCCACGATCTCGTCCACCATGTACGGGTTCATCACGGTGCCGCCGTTCGCGATCCCCGCCGAGACCATCGCGATCTGCAGGGGCGTCGCGACGACCTGACCCTGGCCGTAGCCGGTCAGGCCGGTCTGCGGGGCGTCGAGGCCGTTCGTCGGGTAGGTGGAGACCGTGGCCGCGAGGGGCGTCGCGAACTCGTGGTTGAAGCCGAACTGCTCCGCCATGTCCTGGATGGCCTGGTCGCCGAGCTCGATCGCGAGCTCGGCGAACGGCACGTTGCAGCTGAGGCGCAGGGCGGTGGCGATCGTCACGGTCTCGCCGCCGCCGCACGTGCCGCCGTTGGCGTTGTGGACGACGTGCGACGACTGGGGCAGGCGGTACGTCGCGGGGTTCGGCAGCTCCGACTCCTCGTCGTAGTCGCCCGACGCGAGCGCCGCGGCGGCGACCACGAGTTTGAACGTGGAACCGGGAGGGTTGAGGTCGCCGGCGATCGCGCGGTTCTGGAGCGGCCGGAGCTCGTCGCCCATGAGCGCGTCGTAGGCGGCGTTGGTTGCCTCCGGGTCGTGCGACGCCAGCTGGTTCGCGTCGTAGCCGGGCGTCGACACCATCGCGAGGATGCGGCCGGTGTCCGGCTCGAGCGCCAGCACCGCGCCGGTCAGGCCGCCCAGCGCCTCGTACGCCGCGCGCTGCGCGACGGGGTCGAGGCTCAGCATGACGTTCGAGCCGCGGGGCGGCTGGCCCGTGACGATCTGGTCGATGCGCGAGAAGAAGGCCGAGCCGGCGGTGCCGGAGAGCTCCTGGCCCATCACCTGCTCGATGCCGGTCGCCGACACCAGCACCGGGTTGAGGTAACCGGTCACGTGCGACCACATGGGGGAGTCGACGTACTGGCGCTGCCACGCGTACACGTCGTCGCTGGGCACCGACGTGGCGATCTCCTGGCCGCCCGCGATGATCGCGCCGCGCTGGGTCTCGTAGCTGTCGAACAGCGTGCGGCGGTTCTGCGGCATGTCGGCCAGCTCGTCGGCCTGGAAGACCTGGATGAGGCTGGTCGAGCCGAACAGCGCCAGGAACATGAACAGCACGATGATGCTGAGGCGGCGGAGCTCTTTCGTCATCCGATCACCGCCCTGGGCTGCTGGCGCACGGCATCGCTGATGCGCAGGATGATCGCCACGATGAGCCAGTTCGCGAGCAGCGACGATCCGCCCGCCGCGAGGAACGGGGTCGTGAGGCCCGTGAGCGGGATGAGCCGCGTCACGCCGCCGACCATGATGAACACCTGCAGCGCGAGCGTGAAGGACAGCGCCACGGCGAGCAGCTTGCCGAAGTCGTCCTGCCCGGCCACGCCGATCCGGAGCCCGCGCGCGACGAACACCATGTACAGGCAGAGGATCGCGAAGACGCCGATCAGGCCGAGCTCCTCGCCGAGGCTCGGGATGATGTAGTCGCTCTGCGACACGGGCGTCAGGTACGGGCGGCCGAGGCCCAGGCCCGTGCCGAGCATCCCGCCGTGCGCGAGGCCGAAGATGCCGTTGACCAGCTGAAAGCTGCCGCCCTCCGCCTCGTACAGCTCCGGGTCGAACGCGCCGAGCCACGCGTCGAAGCGGCCGCGCACGTACGGCAGCACGAACGAGGCCGCGACGGCCCCGCCGACCGCCAGGACGACGCCGATCAGGACCCAGCCGGTCTTGCCGGTGGCGACGTACAGCGTCGCGACGAACATCCCGAAGATCAGCAGACCGGTGCCGAGGTCGCGCTGCGCCACGATGATCACCATCGAGATGAACCAGATCACGAGCAGCGGGCCGAACTCGCGCGCGCGCGGGAACGTGAAGCCCAGGAACTTCGTGCCGGTCGACGTCAGGCTCTCGCGGGTGCGCACCAGGTAGCCCGCGAAGAAGATCGCGAGGCAGATCTTGGCGATCTCGCCGGGCTGGAAGTAGAAGCCGGCGATCTGGATCCACACGGTCGCGTTGCCGCCGCCGTTGATGAACGGGATGAACGGCAGGATCAGCAGCACGACGCCCGTGAGGCCGAAGATGTAGGTGTACCGGAACAGCAGGCGGTAGTTGCCGAGCGCCCACACGAGCGCGCCCGCAGCCACGACGGAGAGAGCCGTGTAGATCATCTGACTCGTGCCGGCGTTGGGGTTCGCGCCATCCGCCCCCGAGAGCCCGATGCGGTAGATCATCGCGATCCCGAGCCCCGTGAGCAGGGTCGCGATCGGCACGACGAACGGGTCGGCATGCGGCGCGCGCAGGCGCAGCACCACGTGCAGGGCCAGCACGAGCACGCCCAGCAGGCCCTCGGCGATCAGCACGCCGGTGTCCAGGCGGCCGAGCTCGCCGAGCTGCGACAGGGCGGTGGCGCCGAGCATGAGGGCGATCGCGAACAGCAGAAGCCCCAGTTCGCGGTTGCGCTGCGGCTGCGGCTGGCGCACGCGGCGCAGCGCCTTGATCACGGCGGTGTCGGGGGCGACGGCGGTCATCCTGCGGCTCCCGTCGGAGTCGGGGTGGGCGTCGGGGTCGGCGTCGGCTCGGGCTCGTTCGGATCGGGCAGCACGATGCCGCTCAGCCGCGACACGATCGCCTCGGCGTCGGCGAGCGAGCGGGCCGGGATCGTCCGCTCGACCTGGCCGCGGTAGTACGGCGGCAGGTCCGCGAGCAGGATGCCCGTGTCCTCGTGCACCGAGGAGAACTGGATCGGGCCGACCGACTGCTGGATTCCCTGGTAGATCACGACGCTGTCGTCGTCCGCGCCCAGGAAGTAGCGGGTCTGCGTCCAGTTGTAGAAGGCGGCGAAGCCGGTCGCGACGACGACCCCGATGAGGACCAGGAATGCGATCCAGCCCACGCGGCGGCGCCGCGCCCGTCGGCGGTCCTCCTCGATGAGCTCCTCAAGGTACTCGGGCTCGGGCTCGAAGTGCGTGGGCTCGTTGGCCGCCTGGCGCGCGGGGTGCAGCCACCCGGTCGGCAGCAGCGGGCCGCGGCCGGTCATGGCGGGCACCTTGATGCCCTGCGGGTTCGAGGCCGAGCCGACGATCGTGGCCGTGCCGCTCACGAGCGGGTGCTGGCCGCCCACGTCCACCATCACGATCGTGACGTTGTCGGGCGCGCCGGCGTCGAGGGCGTACTTGAGCAGGATGTCCGCGGTGCGACCCGGGGGCAGGCCCAGCTTCAGCGCCTTCTGGATGTGCGCCTCGTCGACCACGCCGCTCAGGCCGTCGGAGCACAGCAGCCAGCGGTCGCCGGGGCGCGTCGGCATGATGAAGGTGTCGATCTCGGGATCGGGATCCATGTCGCCGAGCACGCGCATGAGCACCGACCGGCGCGGGTGGTAGCGCGCCTCCTCGGGCGTGATGCGGCCCGAGTCGACCAGCCGCTGCACGAACGTGTGATCCGTCGTGATCTGGGTGAGCGCGCCGTCGCGATAGAGATAGATGCGCGAGTCGCCGATGTGGGCGATCACGGCGTAGTCATCGACCATCGCGACGGCGCTCACGGTCGTGCCGAGGCCGGCGAGCTCGGGGCGGCGCGCCACGAGCTGGATCAGGTCGCCGGCGGTGGACGCGATGGTCTCGCGGAGCGTCGCCTCGGCGTCCTCCGGGGACGGGTAGACGTGGTCGAGCTCCTGCAGCGTGTTGACCGCGACGCTCGAGGCCACGTCGCCGCCCGCGTGGCCGCCCATGCCGTCGGCCACGACGAACAGGTTCGAGCCGGCGTAGCCCGAATCCTGGTTGTTCGACCGCACCTTCCCGGTATGGGAGATGGCGGCACTCGATCCCACGAACATGTCGGCGGGGGCTTACTTCCGCAGCTCGAAGGTCGTGGCGCCGACCTTGATCGGGGTCGACGTCTGCACCGGCACGGGCGAGTTCGGCGAGACGCGCTCGCCGCCGTGGAAGGTGCCGTTGGTCGACTCGAGGTCCTGCAGCATCCACTGGTCGCCCCACAGGACGAGGCGCGCGTGCTGGCTCGAGGTGTAGTCGTCGCGGATGACCAGGCCCGCCTCGCTCGAGCGGCCGATCGTGAGCGGATCGGTGCCGAGCGGCAGCTCCAGGCCGGCCTTCGGGCCGGTCGTGATCACGATGCGGGACGCGGTCGCGGTCGTCGCCGGGACCGAGGGGCCCGCGTTCGGCGCGGGGGCCGGGCGGGCCGCGGCGGCCGGCGCGGGGCGGGCCGGTGCGCGGGGGGGCGCCGCCGCCTCGGGCATGCGCCGCACGCGGACGCCGAACACGTCGGAGCGCAGCGCGAACACGACCGCGAACACGAACAGCCACAGCAGCAGGAGGAAGCCCACCTGCAGGATGAGCAGGGTCAGTTCGCTCATGGCCGGTCCCCGTTCTTCGGAAGGATCCGGGTCGCGGTGGTCCGCGGCTCCCGGGCGGGCGGCGCGGCCAGCGGCACGACGTGGAACACGATGTCGGTGCGTCCGATCGTGATGGTCTGTCCGTCGGCGAGCCCGGACTGCTTCGTCGGGCGGCCGTCGAGCTTCGTCCCGTTCGTCGATCCGAGGTCGCGCATCATGGCGCGCTCTCCGTCCCACAGCACCTCGACGTGCGCGCGGCTCGTGCCGGCGTCGTCCACCGTGATGTCGGCGTCGCTGCCGCGCCCGATGACGGTGCGCGCCTTGGCGAGCGGGTAGCGGCGGCCCGCCACGTCGACGACCGCGCGCCACTCCACGCTGCCCTCGGCCGCGCCGGACTCGACGGCGACCGTTCCGGTCGTGATCGACTCGTCGCCGCGCAGCGCGATGCGCAGCGGTCCGGCGAAGCTGTAGCCCTGTGCGGAGGCGTGCTTGCGCAGCATGGCGTCGAGCTCGCTCACCAGGGCGCCGCCCAGCGAGCGCATCCGCTCGTCGTCGGCCGGGCTCAGGAGGACCGTCAGCTCATTCGGCACGAGGATGCGGTCGCGGGCGACGACGGCCGCCTTCGTGTCGAGCTCGCGGCGCAGCGCTGAGGCGATCTCGACCGGCTGAATGCCGCTGCGGAAGGTCTTCGCGAACGCGCGATTGACGGCGCGCTCGAGACCTTGCTCGAAGCTGTCCAGTAGTCCCACGGGTCTCCTCAGTCCGGCCGACCGGTAGGCACATCGTAGCCAGGCCACCTGGACGGCACCCCTTTCACCCCGCCCTGGGCCCGTTCGGGGCTTGCGGATCCTTCGGATGGCGCGGGTTTCGCGAGGCCCCCGATAGCGTGATATCCTCGGAAAGTTGAGTCCGGAGCGATCCGGATTCGCGCGAGTGGCGGAATAGGCAGACGCGCTGGCTTCAGGTGCCAGTGCCCGAAAGGGCGTGGGGGTTCAACTCCCCCCTCGCGCACAGCGACTGGAACGGGCTCCCGGATGGGGGCCCGTTCTTCGTTCCCGGGCCGATCAGCCGGCCTGCTCCTGGGCCGCGAGGAGGGCGTCCGACGTCTCGGCGAGGAGGTCGGCCAGCGCGCCGCCCAGCTCGAGCTGCTCCCCGGCGAAGCGCGCCCGGGCGGCGTGGTCGTCCTCCAGGTCCAGGCCCTCGCGCCAGGCGTCGTACAGCGGTCCGCCCGCGTCTAGATGCACGCGCAGGGCGAGCGCGTGGCGCACGCCCACCGGCTCCGCGCCCGCGACGCCGAGCGCCGCGAGCAGCTCGCCCGCATCGGCGATCGCCTCCGCGTCCGGAGGAGTGCGGGCCTCGAGGAATCCGCCGACCGCCTCGGCCACGGGGGCCTGCTCGTCCGCGGACGCGTCGGCGGGGACGTCCGGGAAGGCCCAGTCGAGCACCTCTCGGCGCTCGCCCGCCGGAAGGTCGGACAGCACGCACGCGAGCGCGGCCGGGTCGCTCAGCTCCTCGCGCTCCCGCTCCCGGGTCCACGACGCCATGCGGGAGATGTCGACGCCGGCCTGCTGCAGGCACGCGGTGAACGGCGTGCCCGCGTGGGACGACAGACCGCCGCCGCAGCCGGCGAGCACCAGCGCGAGCGCGACGGCCGTGCCGGAGGCGGCGGCGCGGCGGGGGAGTCTCATGGGTCCATGGTCGGCGGGCCCGCCGCGCCGGGCAACTCGGCGCAGCTCTGTCCTCCGAACGGGGGACAAAAGGTCAGATCGTCCTATACACTGGTCGGGACAACCTCGGTCGTCCGGCCCTCACCGATTCCCCCCATTGGTGAGGGCCGCCGTGGTCTTCGCCCGACGCCCCGCAGTCCCGGCAGGCGGCGCAACCGGGCGTCATTATCGCTCAAGCCCTATCGCTTCACGGGTTACTCCGTTAGCGTGACTGTGTCGGCACGATGTTCGCGCCGGCTTCATCACAGATAGAACGGCAGTAAATGGCTACGCAGGGCACCGTCAAGTGGTTCAACTCGGAGAAGGGCTTCGGCTTCATCTCTCCCGACGAGGGCGGCTCTGACGTCTTCGCGCACTACACCGCGATCGAGGCTTCGGGTTACCGCTCGCTGGAGGAGAACCAGCGAGTCGAGTTCGAGATCGCTCAGGGCCCCAAGGGCCTCCAGGCGGAGAACATCCGCCCCCTCTGAGTCGGATCTCCAACGGTCGGCCGCGTCACGCGGCGTGACTACCCAGGGCTCGGCGGCTTCGGTCGCCGGGCCCTTTCTCATGCCCCGAGGGTGTCACTCGCCGGCGCTGGCGAGGCGGTGGTGATCGGCGAGCGCCTTCGCGTCCTCCGCGTGGCGGATCGCGCGCCGCGCCGCGTCGAGCGCCTCGACCGGATCCTGGGTCTGGCGCGCTGCCGCAAGCTCGCGGCGCGCCGCGTCGAGCCGCACGCGGGCGTCCAGCCCGGCGGTGTGCTCGGGGATCGCCGCCTCGGCATGGCCGATCGCGCTGCGTGCCGCGGCGAGCGTTCCCGGCAGCGCCGTGCGCGCGCCGTGCAGCCTCTGCTGCGCGGTGTGCGCATCCGCGAGCGCCATGTCCAGGCGGTCGCGCACGCGCGCGATGTCCTCGTTGGCCGACACGGGGCGCCGGGCGGCCGTGGGCTCGATGCGGTCGAGCTGCTGCTGCGCCCGGCGGATCTCCTCGCCCAGGCGCTCGGCCTCGTCGGCCGGCAGCGCGGCCCGGATCGATGTGGCGGACCGGATCGCCGACCGGGCGGCGGCGATCTCGTCGCCCACCGCGAGCCCCGCCTGGGTCACGAGCCGATGCGTCTCCTCGAGCGTGCGGGAGGCCGCGTCCGCTCGACGCAGCGCGCGCTCGGCGCCTGCGAGGTCGTCCAGGGCCGAGCGGGTCGGATCGGCGGCGATCGCACGCGCCGCCGCGATGCGCCGCTCGGCCTCCGCCACGGCCGAGCGCGCGTCGTCGACCGCGCGTGCCGCATCCGTCCATTCCTCGGGGTCTGCGCGCTGCTCGAGCTCGCGCAGCAGGGCCGCGGGGTCGCCCATCCTGGCGCGCAGCTCGGCGAGATGGCGCTCGGCGCCGGCGACCTGCTCGGAGGCGCCGATGTTCGCCTGGATCCAGTCGCGGTGCTCCCGCCGCGCGGTCTCGATCGTGGCGAGGGCGCGCTCGATCCGGCGGTGGAGGTCTCGGGCGGCGCGCGCCGCGTCGGCGGGCACGACGCCCGGGTCGGTGGCGTCGCGATATGCGATGAACGCCTCGTCCCTGGCGTGCTGCGCCGTCATCCGCGCGCGGCGGAGGGAGGGCGGCGCCCCGCCCCCGTAGAGCGCCCCCGACAGGCCGACCTCGAGATCGAGCTCGTCGACCGCGTCGTCCAGCTGCACGAGCGCGACTCCGGCCGCGCCGAGCTCGGCCGCGGCCCGGCGTCGGGCGGCGGGGCCCCGCCGCGCGAACCGCACCGCGAGCACGACCACCAGCACGAGCATGGCGGCCGACCCGAGGACGACCGCGGCGGGGACCAGCCACGCCAGCAGGTCGATCTCGGTGACGTCCATCGTCAGTCCCGGCTGAGCAGCAGCTCGCGCAGCTGCACGTGGTCATCGACCACGGCCTGCGCGCCCTCTTCCTCGCCCGGGTTCCCGAAGCCCCAGCGCACGAACACGACGGGGACCCCGAACTGCGAGGCGCCGTCGACGTCGTGGTGCCGGTCGCCGATCAGCACGGGGAGCGACACGTCCACTCCGGCCGCGGCCAGCCCCTCGAGCGCACGGCCCAGGACATCCGCCTTGGTGTCGAGCACGTCAGCCTCCGGGCGCGCGCCGACGATCGCGGTGAACGCGTCGTCGAGCGCGTAGTGCTCCAGGATGGCCCGCACCTGGTTCTGCGGCTTGGTGCTGGCGGTCGCCTGCGGCACACCCGCGGCGTGCACGTCGCGGATCAGCTCCGGGACGCCCGGGTAGAGGGCGACGGACTTCGCGTACCCGTCGCGCGAGGCGAGCTCGCGATACGCGGCGACCGCCTCGGTGGCCTCCTCGGGCGACAGCAGCGCCCTCTGCTGGAACGACTCGAGCATGGGCGGACCGATCCAGTGCCGCAGCTCGTCGGCGGGCGGCGCCACGCGGCCCATCGCCGTGAGCACCTCGGTGATGCGGGGCAGGATGCCGGCCGACGCGTCGGCTACCGTCCCGTCCACGTCCCAGAGGATGCACGACCAGGGCGAAGACGTCATGGCATCAGCCTAGACGCGGCGGCGACTGGTCCCGGGCGACGTTGACTGGTCCCGGGCGACGTTGACTGGTCTCGCCGAGACCAGTCTCGTCGCCGAAGACCAGTCGAAGGGCGGGGCGGGGGCGCCTCGCGGGTCAGAACAGGCGCGGCGCCCCGGACTCGATGCCCTTCATGTCGTCGTAGTCGAGCACCAGGCACCGGATGCCGCGGTCCTCGGCGAGCACGCGCGCCTGCGGCTTGATCTCCTGGGCGGCGAACACGCCCTGGATGCCGGTGAGCAGCGGATCGCGCCCGAGCAGGTCGAGGTAGCGGGTGAGCTGCTCGACGCCGTCGATGTCGCCGCGGCGCTTGACCTCGACCGCGATCGGCACGCCGCCGGCGTCGCGCACGAGGAGGTCGACCGGTCCGATGGCCGTGGGGTACTCGCGGCGCACGAGCGTCGCGCCCTCGGCGATCAGGTCGACCTGCTCGGCGAGCAGGCGCTGCAGGTCGGACTCCACGCCGTCCTTGATGAGACCGGGGTCGACGCCCAGATCGTGCTTCGACTCGTGGATCACCTCGTAGATGTGCACGGTCAGCGCATCGCCCGTCTTCTGGTGCGTCACGCGCCACAGCTCGGTCACGCCGGCCTCCGCGAGCTCCTCGCTCGGCTGCTCGACGTCGAGCCGGCACGGCGGGCTCATCCAGTTGAGCGGCTTGTAAGAGCCGCCGTCGGAGTGCACGAGCAGGCTGCCGTCGCCCTTGTGCATCAGCACCCGGGTCGCGAGCGGCAGATGCGCGTTGAGACGGCCGGTGTAGTCCACGGAGCAGCGGGCGATGACGAGACGCACCGGATGAGCCTAGCCGTCTCCCGCGGATGCTCTTGCCGCCCGCCTTTGGTTGCTCTATGGTGACGGTTGCCGAAGAGGAACCGAAGGGATGCCATGGATGCCGAAGCCGCGCTCGACGCGCTGGGGGACGCCACGCGGCGCCGGATCGTGGAGGCCCTGCGGGCGGGGCCCACGCCGGTGGGCGCCCTCGCCGAGGCGCTGCCGGTCGGCCGCCCTGCGGTGAGCAAGCACCTGCGCGTGCTCGAGGGCGCCGGCCTCGTCGAGCACCGCTCCGTCGGCACCCGCAACCTCTACGCCCTCGCGCCCGACGGGCTCGCGGCGGTGCAGACCTGGCTTGCGGGCCACTGGGACACCGCGCTCGCCGCCTTCCCCGAGCGCGCCGCGGCCGCGTCGGCGGACCGCGAGGCGGCAGCGTCCGAGCGGAGCGCGTCGTGAGCGTCCCGCCGCTGCGGCGGCAGGTGCTCGTGGCGGCCGATCCCGCGACGGCGTACCGGGTCTTCGTCCACGACATCGGCGCGCGGTGGCCGATCGCGTCGCACGGGTGCTTCGGCGCCGAGGCGACCATCGCGTTCGACGGCGAGCGGTTCGTCGAGACGGCCCCGGATGGCCGCACCGCCGTCTGGGGGACCGTCACCGAATCGCGTGAGCCGTCCCGTGTGGCGTTCACGTGGCATCCCGGACGCGACGCCGGCGCGGCCACCCACGTGGAGGTGACCTTCGCTCCCGCGGGCGAGGGGACGCTCGTGACGCTCGTCCACACGGGCTGGGAGGCCTACGCCGATCCCGAGGCGGCGCGGAGCGACTACGGCCGGGGCTGGCCGAAGGTGCTGGGGCGGTTCGCGGCGGTGGTCAGCGGCGTGTGACGTCGCCGGCGGGACCGTCCGCGACGCCGGGAGCGGACGGGTCCGACGACAGCGGGCGAGCCGCGCCCGACGCGAGACCCGATGCGACCGTCAGGGCGACGATGATCCACAGCGTGTTGAGCAGGCCGATCGCCTCGCTGATCGCCCCCAGCACGGGCGGGCCCGCCAGGAACGCGACGTAGCCGATGGTCGCCGCCGCGCTCACGCGGGCCGCGGCCCGCGCGGGGTCGTCCGCGGCCGCCGACATCCCGAGCGGGAAGCCGAGCGACGCGCCGACGCCCCACAGCGCCGCGCCGACGAGGACGAGCGGCAGGTTCGGCGCGAGGATGAACAGCAGCAGGCCGACCGCCGCGGTCGCCGACAGCACGCGGAGCACCGTCACGCGGCCGACACGGTCCACGAGCGGCCCGCCGAACACGCGAACCACGGTCATGGCGACCGAGAACACCGTGAGGCCCGCCGCGCCCAGCGCCTCGTCGCCGCCGTGTCCCTCCACGATGCCGAGCGCCAGCCAGTCGTTCGCGGCGCCCTCGGCGAACGCCATCCCGAGCATGATCACGCCGAGCGCGTAGGTGCGCGGCTCGCGCCAGACCTCCAGCGAGGCCATCAGGCGCTCCCGCCAGCCGCGGCCGTGCTCGGCCGGGTCCGGATCCACGGTGGCGCGGTGCGGGACGTTCGCGATCGCCGCGATCGCGATGGCGGCGATGAGCACCGCGATGAACGCTGTGTGCCACAGCACGTCGACGCCCCAGCTCACGGCCACGGTGCCGATGGCCGCGCCGATCACGGTGCCGAAGCTGAAGAACGCGTGGAACAGCGGCAGGATCGTCTTGCTCTGGAGCTGCTCGATGGCCGTGCCCTCGACGTTCATCATCACGTCGAGCGAGCCGTTGCCCAGGCCGAACAGGATGAGGCCCACGAGCACGAGCGGGAAGGACGCGAGCACGTCGGTCCCGATCCCGATCAGGAGCACGCCGAGCGCGAAGACGAACATCGACGCGAGCATGCCGCGGCGGGCGCCGAACCTCGCCAGCACGGGCGTGGAGAGCGACAGGCCCAGGATGGACGCCACGCCGGCGCCCATGAGCAGCGCGCCGACGCCGATGTTGTCGACCCCGAGCGCGTCCTTGATCGCGGGCACGCGGGAGGCCCACGTCGCGATGCTCAGGCCGCTGGTGAGGAAGATCGCGAAGATCGCGATCTTCCAGCGGAGGACCCTGGCGGCCGGGAGGGCGGTCTCCGGCGAGGTCACTCCTCCACCTCGGTCGCCGGCGCGTCGGCCGGGGGCAGGAGCTCGGCGACCGACGAGAGCACCTCGTTCGGCCGGAACGGGTAGCGCTCGATCTCGCGCTGGTCGCTGATGCCGGTCATCACGAGCACGGTGTGGAGGCCGGCCTCGATGCCCGCGACGATGTCGGTGTCCATCCGGTCGCCGATCATGCCGGTGTTCTCGGAGTGCGCGCCGATCCGGTTCAGCGCCGAGCGGAACATCATCGGGTTCGGCTTGCCGACCACGTACGGCTCGCGGCCGGTCGCCT
This sequence comes from Microbacterium lacusdiani, assembly GCF_054779895.1. NCBI lineage: Bacteria > Bacillati > Actinomycetota > Actinomycetes > Micrococcales > Microbacteriaceae > Microbacterium > Microbacterium lacusdiani. Next base: position 100,621 of record NZ_BAAGXJ010000002.1, read on the forward strand.
TGGTGATGAGGGCGGCGATGGCGCCGGTGGCGGGCAGCGGGCCCTCGGCGCTCGGGCCCGTGGCGTCGGGGTTCGTGACGATGAACCGGGCGCCGCGGCCGATCAGGCGGATCGCCTTGGTGATCGCCTCGAAGGAGTAGTTGCGCGTCTCGCCGACGACCACGTAGTCCGGGTCGGTCTCGGTCATGATGAACCCGGCCTCGTGCATCGCGGTCAGGATGCCGGCCTCGCCGATCACGAACGCGGATCCGCCGGGCGCCTGGGACTTCAGGAAGTCGGCGGTCGCGAGCGCGCTGGTCCAGATCCGGTCCTCGGGAACCTCGATGCCCGACGCGCGCAGCCGCGCGGACAGGTCCCGCGGCGTGAAGATCGAGTTGTTCGTGAGCACGAGGAACGGCGTGCCGTCGTCCCGCCACTTCGCCAGCAGCTCCGGCGCTCCGGGGATCGGCAGGTTCTCGTGGACGAGCACCCCGTCCATGTCGGTCAGCCAGCACTCGATCTCGTCGCGTCGCATGGTCCCTATTCTCACGCCTCATCGATCGGCTCGGGCACAGTTCTTTTCAGAAGCGTCTCGCACACTCGCGCCGACGCTCCGCGCCGGACACTCGCGAGCGAGGAAATCGGAACGGGCTGAGAGGGCGGAGCGAGTCGAAGCCGGTCGAAACGTCGCCGAGCCGGGGCGGGACCTGCGCGTATGGCCGGACGGGGATATGTTCGGGGTGTGATCGCCCGAGCACCCTGGGATCCGGCCGCCCTGCCGGACCTGTCAGGACGGCAGTACTTGGTGACCGGGGCCAACGCCGGCCTCGGGTACTTCGCGAGCGAGCAGCTCGCGGGCGCGGGCGCGCACGTCATCCTGAGCGGTCGCAGCCCGAACCGGCTCGCCGCCGCCCACGACGCGCTCGAGGCGCGCGTGCCGGGCGCCTCGGTGGAGACGCTGCTGATGGATGTCAGCAACCCCGGATCCATCCGCGCGGCGGCGGCGTCGCTCCGCGGCGGCCTCTTCTCCCGCTCCCGCCTCGACGGCGTGCTGCTGAACGCGGGCATCGTGCACACGCCCCGCACGCGGGAGATCACGCGCGACGGCCGCGAGCTCGTGTTCGCGACCAACGCCCTCGGACACTTCGTGCTCGCGGCCGAGCTGCTCACGACCCTTGCGAAGACCGCGTCGCGCCGCGAGCACACCCGCATGGTGTGGCTCGGCAGCATCTCGACCCACCTCGGCGTCGCCGAGCCGATCGACATCCAGAGCGAGCGCCGTTACGACGCGTGGCACGCGTACGTGCAGTCGAAGCTCGTCGTGCACGCGCTCGGCATCGAGGCCGACGCCCGCCTGCGCGCGGCGGACGTGCCGGTCGACAGCGTCGTGGCGCACCCCGGCTACTCGATCGGCGGACGGACGCCGACGGTGCACGGCGTCAACGAGCCCGGCGCCTGGAAGCGCCTGCGCGACCGGCTGCAGCCCTTCGCGCAGAGCAAGGAGGCGGGTGCCGCGTCGCTCGTGCGTGCGCTGGTGGATCCGGATGTGCGGGGCGGCGAGTACTGGGGGCCGAAGCTGCGCACGCGCGGCGCGCCCGTGCGCCAGCGCCCCTCTCGCTGGGCCGCCGACCCGGACGTGCGCCGCCGGGTCTGGGCGGAGTGCGAGCGCCTCACGGGCATGGAGTGGCCCTTCCAGCGCGCCGCGCGCGCGGCCCGCTGACACGGCATCCGGCCGTCGAGACCGCACGGGATCGGCGAGACCGCCGCCGTCGGCGCCGGTCTCGCCGGCCGACCGCGGTCTCGCGGATCAGGCCGTCAGCCAGATGACCTCGGCGGCGCCGGCCGGGAGGGCGATGACCGCGCCGCCCGCCTCCACGCCGCCGCGCGCGACCCGCACGTCGAGGCCCACCGAGATGCCGGCCCGCTCGATGTCGCGCAGCAGCGCCGGATCCTGGTCGCTGACCCGCAGCACGCGGCCGGCGTGACCGACGGGCGCCTCCGTGAGGCGCACGAAGCCCTCGCGCTCGACCCGGCCGGAGGCATCCGGGATCGGATCGCCGTGCGGATCGAAGCGCGGGCGCCCGAGCCGCTCGTCGATCTTCTCGAGCAGGCGGTCGCTGATCGTGTGCTCGAGGACCTCGGCCTCCTCGTGCACCTCGTCCCACGCGTACCCGAACTCCTCGACCAGCCACGTCTCGATCAGCCGATGCCGGCGCACCATCTCGAGCGCGCGGCGCTCGCCGAGGGGCGTCAGCCGCACGGCCCGGTACGGCTCGTGCGCCACCAGGCCCTGCGCGCCGAGCTTCTTGACCATCTCGGTGACGCTCGACGGGGCGATCCCGAGCTTCGCCGCCAGCACGCTCGGCGTGATCGGGGCGTCCTGCCACTCGGTGTGGGCGTAGACCACCTTCAGGTAGTCGTCGATCGCGGGCGAGGGCACGTCTCGATCGTAGGCGGGCGACGCCGCGAGATCCCGGGCTAGCCTTTCGGAGTGAGCGAACCGACCCCCGGCACCCCGATGGACGAGGTGCGCGGGCACGGCGTCGGGCCGTGGCCGGGGGAGTGGCCGACCGATCCCCGGTACGACCCCGAGCTGCTCGCCCACGGCGACACCCGCAACGTGATCGACCGTTACCGCTACTGGCGCATGGAGGCGATCGTCGCGGATCTCGACACGCGGCGGCACCCGTTCCACGTCGCGATCGAGAACTGGCAGCACGACATGAACATCGGATCCATCGTGCGCAGCGCCAACGCGTTCCTCGCCGACACCGTGCACATCATCGGGAGGCGTCGGTGGAACCGGCGCGGCGCCATGGTGACCGACCGGTACCAGCACGTCGTGCACCATCCGGACATCGCGTCGTTCACGGCGTGGGCCGCGGGGGAGGGCATCCCGGTCCTGGCGATCGACAACGTCGGCGACGCGGTGCCCGTCGACCGCGCCGAGCTGCCCGCGCGGTGCGTGCTGCTGTTCGGTCAGGAGGGTCCCGGGCTGTCCGACGAGGCGCTCGCCGCGGCGTCCGGCCACATCGAGATCACCCAGTACGGCTCGACGCGCTCGATCAACGCCTCGGCGGCCGCCGCCATCGTGATGTACGAGTGGTGCCGGAGGCACGCGGGCTGACGCGCGCTCAGCCCGTCGGCGTCGGCGTCGGGGTCGGTGAGGGCGCGGGCTCCGGGGCGACGGTCTGCTCGGAGAGCGGATCGGTCGTCGGCACCAGTTCCGGCGCGGTCGTCACGAGCGGGGCCGGGGCCGTGGTCTGGACGGGCTCGGGGGCCGTGGTCTGTGTGGGTTCGGGGGCCGTGGTCTCCGTCGGCTCCGGCGCGGGTTGCTGCGTCGGGGTCGGTGTGGGCGTCGGGGTCGGTGTGGGTGTGGGTGTGGGTGTGGGTGTGGGTGTGGGTGTGGGTGTGGGTGTCGGCGTTGGCGTCGGCGTCGGGGACGGAGTGGGCTTCGGCGCGGGGCTCGGCTCGGGCTCGGCCGCGGGCTGGGGCTTGGGAGCGGGCTCGACCGAGGCGGTCGCGGGCTCGGCGGGCTCGGACGGCGGCGCGACCGGTGTGAAGGGAACCGGCTTGATCGACACGCGCCCGGTGAGGAACGGCATCGGGTCGACCGCGCGCCCGTTCACCCGCACCTCGAAGTGCAGGTGGTTGCCGAAGCTGCGGCCCGTGTTGCCCACGTGGCCGATCACGTCGCCCGCCTCGACCCAGTCGCCGACCTCCACACGGCGGCTCCCATGGGACATGTGCCCGTAGAGGGTCTGGCGGCCGTCGGCGTGCTGGATGATCACGGCGACGCCGTAGCCGTAGTAGCCCTCGCTCGACAGGATGACGATCCCCGGGGCCGCGGCGCCGATCGGCGTGCCGGCCGGTGCGGCGAGGTCGATCCCCATGTGGCGCCCGCCGCGGGCGGCGAACAGGTCCGTCAGGGCGACGTTCGTGAGCGGCCAGGCGAGGCGGCCGGCCATGAGCCCGCGGTCTCCGAGCGCGGCGAGCTCGGAAACGTCCACCGGGATGCCGGCGGCCAGGGCCGCGCGCACCAGCTTCGCGCGCTCCGCGCGGCGTCGCTCCTGCAGCTCGGCAGGCGTGCTCGCGGCGTACGCGCGAGGCTCCAGGGCGCCGTCGGCCGAGTAGGCCTCCATCGCCGCGAGGATCCCCGCCTCGCCGTCCGGGCGCACGCGGGAGTCCGCGCGGTGGAACGTCGTGAAGACCGGCCGCTCCGCCACCGGCGCCTGCCGGGGCTGGTAGCCGTGACCCGGGTCGATCGGCATGTCGTACTGCGTCTGCGCCACGTACGCCGCGGCCTGCACCGCCGGCTGCGCCACGCTCAGGCTGCCGGTCTCGGGCGCCGGGGCCCCGGTCGCGGCCACCGCGTCCGTGCCGGCGGTCGTCGCCGCCAGCATCGCGAGCGCGACGCTCGCACGCACCGCGCCCCGTGCGACCGCGCGGGATCCTCGCGCCACGGCGGCGCGGGGTCCGCGATCGGGTGTCTTGGGCTGCATGGGTCCCTCGCGCCCATACTGGGACATCCGCCATGCCGGGCGGAAGGGGTCGGGCCGTCTTTCCCGGCCCGAGGGAGCCATCTCACCCCTCGTGTCACCCGGACCGCCGGCGTAGCGTGGCCAGCGAAAAGGAGGCCGCAATGATCACCGCACCCCTGATCCGCCCGTTCCTCTGGTTCGACGGCAACGCCCGGGAGGCCATGCAGTACTACTGCGAGGTGTTCCCCGAGAGCCGCATCGACCGGATCGACGAGTACCCGGACGAGAGCATCGACCCGCACTTCGAGGGCATGGCCGGCAAGGTCATCAACGGCGAGTTCACCCTGGCGGGGACCGCGTTCGGCTGCCTGGACGGCGGCCCGTACTTCACGTTCAACGAGTCGATCTCGTTCGTCGTCGCGTGCCGCGACCAGGCCGAGATCGACTACTACTGGGAGCGCCTGTCGTCGGTTCCCGAGGCCGAGCAGTGCGGATGGTGCAAGGACCGCTTCGGCGTGAGCTGGCAGATCGTGCCCGTGGACTTCGACCGGTTCATGCGCACGCCCGAGCAGATCCAGGCGTTCATGAAGATGAAGAAGATCGTGATCGCCGAGCTCGAGGCCGCGTAGACGCGGGGCGGAGCGCGTCGTGCGCCCCGCCCCGCGTCCGCCGATCAGAGCGCGGGCACCGCGTTCTCGATGAGCTCCCGCGCCATCTCCGGGAACCAGCCGCCCGCGGCCGGCGCGACCATGCCGCGCGCCGGATCCTCGGGGCCGGCGGTGCCGCGCAGGCACTGTCCGTCGGACTCGCCGGGCACCTTGATCCACAGATAGGCGTCGAGCAGGTCGTAGCCCGTGTCGGTCGAGGGGCGCAGGCCCAGACCCCGGTCGAGCGGGTTGCACCAGTCCTCGTAGCCGGCTGCGACCTGCCAGGGGCCCTGGCCGTTGCGGCTCGTGTCGATCACGAAGTGGGTGGACGGCTCGATGTCGCCGAGCTGCGACGCGTAGCGGGAGTCGACGCCCGACGTGTTCAGCGCCGGGTCCGCGGCGTCCGCCGACCACTCGCCGTACGGATCCATGGACACGCCGCTCCAGCCGTTGGCGGGCCCGCCGTTCCAGTACTGGCTGCCGCAGTCGCCGAACGCGCCGCCCGCCTCGGTCACGAGCGCGATGCACGACGAGATCCAGGTGCCGTACGCGGTGAGGTTGGCCGTGTACTGGTAGTTCGAGGCGTTGAGGAAGAAGCCGTCCGCCTGCTGCACCCCGGCCTTCAGGAGACGGTCGCTGATGTCGCCGACGCTGAGCCACGCGCTGTGCGTGCCGTCGAGGTAGACCGCCGTGTTCGGCAGCGCCGACAGGGTCTCGACCGCGTGGCGCAGCATCGTGAAGCGGTCCTCCGCGGCCGTGGCGGGGTCGAGCTCGGCCGGGCGGCACCACTCCTGTGTGCCCTCGATGGTCGTGTAGTGGGGGATGATCCCGAGTCCGTCGGGCTCGAGGACGACGACCGCGTCCTTGCCGCCGATCCCCTTGGCGAACCCGTCGATCCACGCGGTGTACTCGGCGACGCTGGTGGCTCCGCCCGCCGAGTACTGCGCGCAGTCGCGGAACGGCACGTTGTAGGCGACGAGCACGGGGACCTCGCCCTCCGCGTGCGCGTGGACGACGACGTCCTTGACCTCCTGCTTCACCTCGACGGGCGATCCGCCCGTGAACCAGGAGGCCGTGGGGAAGGGCGCGAGCGCGAGCGCGTCCTCCCGCGCCTGGCCCGTGAGGCCCTCGGCGGCCCGGTACGTCGTGCTGTCGGGGTCGGAGTAGAGGGTGGTCGTCGGATCGATCACGTCGTTCGCGGCGAACGCCGGTGCGGCGCCGCCGAGGCAGACGAGGACGAGGGCGGAGGCGGCCGCCGTGGCCGCTCCGGCACGCCTCATCGTCGAGGCAGGGGACATCTGGGCTCCTTACGGTGCCGTCGGACCCGCCGACGGCGCTGTCGTGATGGGTCTGTGCAGAGCTGATCCCGATGTGTGGGAGCGCTCCCACGCTCGGGGTCAGATACCAACCTGGCGGGCGCGACGCGGCATGTCAAGGGCGATCGGCGCGGCCGTGCGCCGCTCACAGGACGAGCGGCCCGCGCGCAGGCTCATCCGCCCCGGAACGCGACGGGGGCCACATCCGGCCTGTCAGCGGGCGCGCGGCGCGCTGAGGGGCCGGAGCCGCGGCTCACTCGCGCCCGGCGGAGACCCAGGTCGGGTTGAACGACCGGTGTCCGTGCACGCGCGACGCGAGAGCGTCGAGGCGCGAGACCTGCGCGGGATCGAGCCGGATGTCGGCGGCCGCGAGGTTCTCGTCGACCCGCTCCGGGAAGCGCGTCCCGGGGATCGGCACGACCGGCAGGCCGAGCTCGCGGCCCTTCTCGTACAGCCAGGCGAGCGCGAGCTGGGCGGGCGTCACGCCAGCCTCGGCGGCGGCGGCGAGGACCTCGTCGAGCACCGGCTGGTTCGCGGCGAGCGTGTCCGGGGCGAAGCGCGGGAACTTCGGCCGCCCGTCCTCCTCGCCCACCGCCGCCGGGTCGAACGCCCCCGTGAGCCACTGGCGGCTGAGGGGGGAGTACGGGACGAAGCCGATGCCCAGCTCGCGCGCGGCCGGCACGACGTGCGCCTCGACGTCGCGGCTCACGATGCTCCACTCGCTCTGCACGGCCGCGATCGGGTGCACCGATGCGGCGCGGCGCAGCTCGTCGCCCGTGGCCTCGGAGATGCCGATGTGCCGGATCTTCCCCTCGGCCACGAGCTCGGCGAGGGCGCCGACGGTCTCCTCGATCGGCACGTCCGGGTCCACGCGGTGCTGGTAGTAGAGGTCTAGATGGTCCGTGCCGAGGCGCTTCAGGCTCAGCTCGAGCTGCTCGCGCACGTACGGGCCGTCGCCGCGGATCCCGCGGTTCCCGATCCCGCCGCCTCCGACGATCCCGAACTTCGACGCGAGCTGCACCTCGTCGCGGCGCGTGCGCAGCAGGCGCGAGATGATCCGCTCGCTGCGGCCGTCGCCGTAGATGTTCGCGGTGTCGATGAACGTCACGCCCGCATCGACCGCGTGCGTCAGCGTCCGCAGCGCGTCGTCGTCGCTCACGGGGCCGTAGATGTCGCTCAGTGACATGCCGCCGTAGCCCTGGCGCGGCACCTTCAGGCCGTCACCGAGGGTGGTCAGGTCGGTCGAGCTGGGGGAGGTCCGCGTCGCGCTCACGCGTTCGAGCCTAGGTCGCCGGCGCGGGGGGCGGGGCCGTCGGCGACATCCGGGGTCACGCGTGCGCGTGCATCCACGCCCGCCCGCGGACCCGGGTGCCGAGCGTGACCAGCCGCGCGCCCATGAACACCAGGAAGAACGCGGCCGACAGCCACGCGAGGCCGCCCCATCCGGCGGGCGCGAGCCACGCGATCGCGCCGAGCGCGGGCAGGAACGGCACGAGGTTGAGCACGCCGGCGATCGCGAGGTAGCGGGCGTCGCCCGCGCCCATCAGCACGCCGTCGAGCACGTAGACCACGCCCGCCAGGGGCTGCGTCAGCGCCATCAGCAGGAGCGCGGGCTGGATGACCGCGGCCAGCTCGGGGTCGCCCGTGAACGCCAGGCCAAGGACGCCGGACAGCGCAGCGAAGAGCAGTCCGATCGCGAGGCCGAACCACGCGCCCCACGCGGTCGTGCGTCGCAGCACGAAGCGCACGGCCTCGGCGTCCCCGGCCCCGAGGCTCTTGCCGATCAGTGCCTGCGCGGCGATCGCGAGTGCATCCAGGGCGAACGCCGCGGTCGACGAGATCGTGAACACGATCTGCCAGCCGGCGAGCTCCTGCGTGCCCAGGGCCGTGGCGACCGCGACCGTGAGCAGCAGCGCCAGGCGCAGGCTCACGGTGCGCAGGAACAGCCAGCCGCCCGCCCGCGCCGATCCGCCGATGCCCGCGCGCTGCGGCCGCACCTGCGCGTCGTGGCGCCGCGCGAGCCGCCCCGCGACGACGGCGTAGGCCGCGACCATGCCCCACTGCGCGACCACGGTGCCGGCGGCCGAGCCGGCGATGCCCCAGCCGAAGCCGTAGATGAACAGCGCGTTCAGCGCGGCGTTCGCGACGAAGCCGAGCCCCGCGATCCACAGCGGGGTCACGGTGTCCTGCAGGCCGCGCAGCAACCCGGTCGCGGCGAACACGATCAGCATCGCGGGAAGGCCCCACATCGAGATGCCGAGGTAGACGCCGGCCTCCGCGGCGACGTCCGGGCTCGCGCCGAACGCCGCGACGAGCGCGGGCGTCGCGAACCATCCGGCCACGGCGAGCACCGCGCCCATCCCGAGCGCCAGCCACATCCCGTCGATGCCGACCGAGACGGCGCCGCCGGCGTCGCCCGCGCCGAACCGCCGCGCGACGGCGGGCGTCGTGGCGTACGCGAGGAACACCATGAGCCCGACGATCGTGCTCAGCACGGCGCTCGCGATGCCGAGGCCCGCGAGCGGCACGACGCCGAGATGGCCCACGAGCGCGGCGTCCACCATGAGGAACAGCGGCTCGGCGACCAGCGACCCGAGCGCCGGGATCGCCAGCCGCAGGATGTCGCGGTTCAGCGTCGCCGTGCGGGTCGTCACCCCTCGAGCGTAGGACGGGCCGCGGACGCGCCGCGCGTGCGTGCTGTCCTCAGGACCGGCGGGGCCGGTGCGCGTGCATCGCCGTGGGCCGTTCCATCGCTCGGGTCTCCGGGGCTGGTGTGCGGATGTCGGCCTCACGAGGCGACATCCGCACCGCCGACCCTTCAGACGGAACGCGGCGTCAGCGGGAGACGGGGGTCCGATGCGCGGCCGGCGCGGCGGCGCTCGACCTCGGCGGCCGTGGGGGCCGCCTCCCAGTCGCCCGACGCAGTGCAGGCGAGGGCCCCGCACACGATCGCGGTGTCGAGGCGCTCGGCCGCGGAGGCGCCGCGCGTAAGCTCGCGCAGCCATCCGGAGACGAACGCGTCGCCCGCGCCGACCGTGTCGACCACGTCGACCCGGAGCGCGTCGCGCTGCTCGCGGCCGCCGTCGGCGTCGCCCGCGATCGCGCCGCGCTCGCCGAGCTTGACGACCGCGTGCCGCGCGCGCCACGGCTCGCGCGCGCGACCCGCGGCGCGCCCGGCCGAACCCGGGATCGGAGAATCGGGTCCGGATCATCCGGTCATCGCGCGCGCCGCGGCACGCCGTGCTTAGGGTGGACCCATGACCGACGCCGCTCCCACGACCGCCCTCCGCTCCGGCATCGCCATCGAGGAGCTGAGCGACGAGATCCGCCCGCAGGACGACCTCTACCGCCACGTGAACGGCGCGTGGATCGAGCGCACCGAGATCCCCGGCGACAAGGCCCGGTGGGGCTCGTTCCACCTGCTCGCCGAGCAGGCAGAGAAGGACGTGCGCGCGATCATCGAGGAGTCGCAGCAGGCAGAGCCCGGCACCGAGGCCCGCAAGGTCGGCGACCTCTACGCCAGCTTCATGGACGAGCAGCGCATCGCCGAGCTGGGCGCCGCGCCCCTCGCGGAGCCCCTCGCCCAGGCCGACGCCGTGACCGACGTGGCCTCCTTCCTCGGCACGGTCGGATCGCTCGACCGCCAGGGCGTCGCGAACGTCATCGGCGTCTTCGTCGAGCCCGACCCCGGCAACCCCACCCGCTACGTCCCCTTCCTGGTGCAGTCCGGGCTGTCGCTCCCCGAGGAGAGCTACTACCGCCTCGAGTCCTTCGCCGAGGTGCGCACGCAGTTCCGCGCGCACGTCGAGCGGATGCTGGCGCTCGCCGGCATCGCGGACGCCGCCGGCCAGGCCGACCGGATCGTCGCGCTCGAGACCGAGATCGCCTCGCACCACTGGGACAACGTGCGCAGCCGCGACGCGGTCGCCACCTACAACCTGAAGACGTGGGACGAGATCCAGGCGCTCACCGGCCTCGACCTCGCGCCGTGGCTCGAGGGCGTCGCGCCCGGCCGGCCCGAGGCGTTCGCCGAGGTCGTGGCGTACCAGCCGTCCTTCCTCGAGGGCCTCGGCACGCTGCTCACGGACGAGCGGATCGAGGACTGGAAGGCGTGGCTGCGGTTCAAGATCGTGCGGGCCGCGGCGCCGTACCTGTCCGACGACTTCGTGAACGAGAACTTCGACTTCAACGGCACGACCCTCACGGGCGTGCCCGAGATCCGCGAGCGCTGGAAGCGCGGCGTCGCGCTCGCCGAGGGCGCGCTGGGCGAAGCCGTCGGCAAGGTCTACGTCGAGCGGCACTTCCCGCCGGCCGCCAAGGCCGCGATGGACGACCTGGTCGCCAACCTGATCGAGGCGTACCGGCAGAGCATCACGACGCTCGAGTGGATGGGTCCCGAGACGCGCGAGCGCGCGCTGAAGAAGCTCGACTCGTTCACGCCGAAGATCGGCTACCCCGTGACCTGGAAGGACTACGGCGCACTCGAGATCGACGCGACCGACCTGCTCGGCAACGTCCGCCGCGCGAGCGCGTTCGAGCACGACCGCCAGATCGGCAAGGTCGGCAAGCCGATCGACCGCGACGAGTGGTTCATGACGCCGCAGACCGTCAACGCGTACTACAACCCGCTGATGAACGAGATCGTGTTCCCCGCGGCCATCCTGCAGTACCCGTTCTTCGATCCGGAGCGCGACGACGCCGCGAACTACGGCGGGATCGGCGCCGTGATCGGCCACGAGATCGGCCACGGGTTCGACGACCAGGGCAGCCGCTACGACGCCGACGGCAGCCTGACCGACTGGTGGACGGACGCCGACCGCGCCGCGTTCGAGGAGCGCACCAAGGCGCTCATCGCCCAGTACGACGCGCTCACGCCCCTCGGCCTGGAGGAGTCGTACAAGGTGAACGGCGCCCTCACGATCGGCGAGAACATCGGCGACCTCGGCGGCCTCGGCATCGCGCTCAAGGCGTATCAGCTCTCGCTCGGGGGCGAGCCGGCGCCCGAGATCGACGGGTACACCGGCGTGCAGCGCCTGTTCCTGTCGTGGGCGCAGGTGTGGCAGCAGAAGGGCCGCGAGGCCGAGACCATCCGCCTGCTGACGATCGACCCGCACTCGCCCAACGAGTTCCGGTGCAACCAGATCGTCCGCAACATCGACGCGTTCTACGACGCGTTCGGCGTGACCGAGGCGGATGCGCTCTGGCTGCCGGAGGAGCAGCGCGTCACCATCTGGTGAGGCTCAGGAGCGCCGAATGTCCGCGTGCTGACCGTTACGAAAGTGCGCGGGTCAGGAGTGAGCTCGGTCAAGGCGTGACACTGCGAGCGCCGTAGATCTGTATGTGGCTCATCGCATTTGAGCGTGTAGCGCTGGTCTGAACCCGCCGGTCTCGAGCAGGGATCTGGTGATGTAGTTGGTGAGGCTGCGGAAGCCGAGTGCGGAGCCGCGCAGGTGCTCGAGACGTCCATTGATCGCCTCAG